>DYSN01000174.1 GCA_020718205.1 Draconibacterium orientale | reverse complement strand
AATTGCTTTTGAGCCTAACCCCTGTTGCAAGGCCGATTCTTCGCCAATAAAAATATCAAAAGCCCCCAAGTTTGCTGGAAGGCCTAAGAGTGTCTTGCTTCTAGGAAAATCATATGCGTTATAAATCTGGATGTATCCAATAGGATTTTGATTATTGTGCATAATGAAACCTTGAACTAGGTTTCTGCTGCCCATCCACGAGCTTATAGCCTTTGACGTATGAGCTATATTTCTCATGAACCAACTCCATCGAATACGTCACATCCTGACCCCACCATGCTTTAACGTGAGACGCTTCCAGCCACTTCAGCAGCAGTGAAAAATGTGATTTAGCTAATGGGATGAAAGTGATTTTCATAGAATGTTAATCTCTTTAATGCGTGTTAAAACCTTCAGATAAGTCAAAAATTGTTCCATATCCTTTTCCACCGGCGCAAAATACTCTTTCTCAGTTGTTTTCATAATTTCAGCGGCTTTTTTGACGAGCTTCTTACCGGCAGGTGATAGGCTGGAATATTTTGCGCGTTCATCTCCCTCTATTTGCTCACGTAAAACAAGCCCACGTTTTTGGAGCGTGCGCAGGATTTGCGATGTCATGGTTACATCGGAATTGGTGAGCCTCGCCAAATCATTTTGTGTTGCCTTATCCTGATGCTTTTCTAATTCAAACAAAGTCCCCATAAAGACATACTGTGTGTGCGTTAGGCCAACAGCCTCCAAGGCCCTGTCCGTGATGCGCTTCCACGTAAAATATCCTTGCGCAAAAGTGAAACTTGGGGCCTCTAGCACAGGGATCGAGTATTCTTTTGTGGCGTTATCTGGCATGCACGTCTCTCCAATGAATAGTTTAGTTGCTTTTAAATAAAGAGCGCGAGTCTAACATGATTATACATATTATAGTTGCACAAAACATGGTTTTATGTCAAGATAAAGCTGTGGGAATTTAATCATTTTGCCAAGTATAGCGGAAACATTGAACATGCAGCTATTTGATCTACAAGGTAAAACAGCATTAATCACAGGAGCTTCTAGTGGTTTAGGGGAGCAATTTGCCCGTTGCCTATCAAGTGCTGGTGCACGGGTGATCTTGGTTGCTTGCAATTGGGGAGATAAGTCGTGGTAGACAAAGATAGAACATTACCCAAAACGCTTTTTCCATTTATATGGCATTTTTTGCGAGAGTATAAATCTGCTGTCATTGTTTATGTTGCACTTGCGATCGTTGCTGGTTTCTGGGGACCATTCAACAGCATACTTATTAAGCAAGTCATTAATTTACTACCCAGTGTATCTGGTGGCGATATCTCGATTTTAATAGTACCGGCAATCCTTATTGTCGTAAATTTTATCGTATTTGATAATTTTATTTGGCGAGGAATTACTTACATCCGAGCCAAATTCATCCCTGTGATTCTGGGCCACATTATTGGGGAATCTATGGATCATGTGCTTGGAAAATCGCATCAATTTTACCAAGACAACTTATCAGGAAAAATCTCAAAACAAATTACTAATTTAGCGGATGGTATCGAAAAACTTACAAGCAGCGTTGCGTGCAATTTTTTAAGAGGCGCATCATTACTATTAACCGCTGGTCTAGCTGCTTATTTTGTCAATCCAATCTTTTGTTTCATATTAGTTGCTTGGTTCATACTCTTTTCAAGCGCAAGCATCTTGATGTCCAAAAAACTAGTGATGCTTAGCGACGCCCAAGCTTCGGCCGAATCAATTGTTGTAGGTGAACTGGTTGATTCTTTGTCTAATCACAGCAATGTCAGAATTTTTTCTCGCAAATCGTTTGAGAATTCAAGGATGGCCCCATTTTTTGAAAAACAACAAAAAGCCTGCACGGCAACCTATTTTTACTCTCTTATCATGCATTCCATCCAGGGAGGGCTTATCGCTATAATGATGGCTTGCTCGTGCTATTTTCTCGTGTATCTTTACAGCAAAAATTTAGTGACCATAGGTGATTTTGCTTTAATCTTAGGTTTATCCATGGAAACAGGCTATATGATGTGGTTTACCATGTCAGAAGTCGATGAGTTCAATAAAGCGGTTGGTAGGTGCAAGCAAAGCCTGATGTCGTTGATGATACCTTTGGAAATTCAAGACAAACCTGACGCCGTTATTCTTAAATGTAATCGTGGCCAAATTACTTTCGACAATGTCAAATTCCATTACAAAGGCACGCAAGCCATTTTTCAGAATAAATCCATCGAAATTAATGCCGGTCAAAAAGTTGGGCTTGTTGGTTATTCAGGAGGCGGTAAGTCAACTTTCGTCAATTTGATCCTCCGCCTTTATGATGTGACGGATGGCGCCATTTTGATTGATGGTCAGGATATCAGGGATGTAACTCAAGATTCCTTGAGAGAAAACATCGCTATGATTCCCCAAGACCCATCATTGTTTCATAGAAGCTTGATGGAGAATATTCGTTACGGCCGGAGCAATGCAAGCGATGCGGAAGTAATCGAAGCTGCTAAAAAGGCACACGCTCATGAGTTTATCTCCACATTACCCCAAGGTTATGACTCACTTGTTGGCGAACGAGGCGTTAAACTTTCCGGTGGCCAGCGTCAACGTATTGCGATTGCCAGAGCAATTCTAAAGAACGCGCCAATTCTTATTCTTGATGAAGCAACGAGCCAACTTGATTCAGTGACGGAAAGCTTGATCCAAAAATCGTTATGGGAATTGATGCAAAACAAAACCACAATCGTCATTGCCCACCGCTTATCAACCTTGCTACATAGGGATCGCATCTTGGTTTTTGATAAAGGCAAGATCGTAGAGGATGGAACCCATAGTGAACTTCTTGCAAAAGCAGGGCTCTATAAACACTTATGGGATGCCCAAGTTGGGGGCTTTTTGGGTGACGAAAAAACGGAGAATGAAGTATGAAATCTTCAGTAAATATTCAATACACATCTACCACAGCAAGCGAAGATATCGATTTTCTAACCCAGAAAATTAATCAAGAGAGACCTGAATTTGCCGAAGCCCATCCTTTCGCATTCTTTATGAGAGATGAGAAGAACCAAATCATTGCAGGCTGCAACGGGAATATGATTTTCGGTAGCATTTATACCGATCAATTGTGTGTACATCCGGCTCATCGTAAGAATTGTTTAGCACATCAACTAATGGAAGCGGTTCATGATTATGGCCGTAAGTCAGGATGTTCTATGGCAACCGTTGCCACGATGAGTTTTCAAGTCGCAAGAACATTCTATGAAAAATTGGGATACGTTAGTGATTTTGAAAGGCCGGGGTATACGCAAAATTCTAGCTGCATTTTTTTAAAGCGGAGCTTGTAATGTTTAAAGCTGATTGGGAAAAAACAAGCATCACATACCAACTGCCAGAAGGCATTGTAGAAAAAATGGTACGCCTTGCTTATCCTGATAAAAAACTTACATCAAGTGAATTGATTGCTGGTGGATGCGCTAATCTCAACATTAAAATTCAGCTGGAAAATCAAAACCATCTGCTGATTTTACGCATTTATTTACGCGATAAAGATGCAGCTGACCGAGAACAAAAACTAGCGACATTGTTAAAAGAAACCGTTCCGGTACCACTAACGCATTATATCGGGAAACTTGAGGGGTATCATTTTGCCATTACAGAGTTTATGCCCGGGCTTTCGCTTCGAGATCTTTTGCTGGGCGATCTCCTGCATGATCTGAGCGCAATAATGCATGAGGTGGGTTTGATCCTTTCAAAAATTACAGCGCATGAATTTTCAGAAGCAGGCTTCTTTGATAAAGAGTTAAACCTTATTCCGCATTCACCATCCGACGATTATTTAATTTTTGCTAAAGACTGCTTACAGAACAAGACTGTACAGTCTGTGCTTACATCACAGACTATTTCCAAAATCAGCCAGGTCCTTGGTGACTATGGCCACCTATTTCCAGATGGAAGCGAAAAGCGCCTTGTTCACACTGATTTTGATCCAGCCAATATCCTTGTGAATAAAATTGATGGCCTGTGGAAAGTAAGCGGGCTTTTAGATTGGGAATTTTCTTTTTCTGGTTCTGTACTGTGCGATGTCGCTAACATGCTTAGATACGCCCATAAAATGCCGCATGAATTCCAGAACTCGTTCCTAGATGCTTTGCAAAGAAATGGTGTTAAATTGCCTGCTGATTGGCGCACAACTACACATTTATTGAATTTATCATCGTTGCTTGATCTTCTTAAGCGATCAGATCCTAAAGACCACCCGAATAGATGTGCTGATATTCGC
>DYSN01000065.1:1427-19771 GCA_020718205.1 Draconibacterium orientale | reverse complement strand
GGCCGGCAAGATTTCGCTCATCGAAGTCTGTACCAACCGAAACGACCCCAACGGCGCCTGGGTTTACGATATCGATCCCAATGCCAACGAGCAAACCATCGACTGGAAACAGTTCATAGGGCAGGCTCCCCGGCACGAGTTCAGCTTGGAACGCTTTTTCCGCTGGCGCTGCTGGTGGGACTACAGCACCGGACTGAGCGGCGATTTGTTCACCCACGAATACGATGCTTTGAACCAGATTCTAAAGCTGGGTATTCCCCATTCGGCCATGGCTTCGGGGGGAATCTATTTCTTTAAAGATGGCCGCACCGTGCCCGATGTGTTGAATATGGCCTTCGAATATCCCAAACGCGATTTGACATTGCTCTACAGCGCCACCTTAGCCAGCGAAAAAGACCGCGGAAAGGTTATCATGGGCCACGATGCCTATATCGAGTTGAGCGACACCCTTTTGGTGAATGTCGATCCGCAGTCAACCCGCTACAAAGCCGATTTGGAACAGGGAATTATTGAGCCCTTCAAACCCATTTTCTCCTATGTTCCGGGGCAGGAAAGCATCGACGCCATCACTTCACCTACCGAGAAATATTTTGCGGGGCGTGGACTTCTGTATACTTATCGCGATGGAAAAGCCGTGGATACCACCCATTTGCATCTGCGCGAATGGCTCAACTGTATCCGATTGGCCAATGGAAGCCAACCCAGCTGCAATATCGATCAGGCCTTCGAAGAAGCCATCACCGCCCACATGGGAACCATTTCCTATCACGAAAAGCGAATGACTTTCTGGGATGAACAAAACGAGAAGATTATCTGAAACTCGTGATTTTCGGGTTCTTGGGTCAGGAGTTTCTATTGACAATCAGGAACTTCCCACAGGCTTTTTCACATTGTGAAAGAAATAGCAAATAATAGCTTCATATTTGCGGCAAATTTCAGTTTTATTGAAAAACTTTTGTAGTTTTGAGAATCTCATTGTTTTCTTGGGGGATATTTTATTTAAGTGTCAGAAAAACAATGATTTGTATTCAGATAATTCTCTTAAATGAAAAGCAAATCTATTCAAAAATCCGGGGAAAAAATTCGTACTGCCATGGTGGGTTTCGGATTGTCGGGTCAGGTATTTCATGCGCCTTTTATTTCCCAGTCGCCAGCCTTTGATCTCAGTTATATTGTTTCCACGGGCTCTTTAGCAGCAAAACAATACCCAACCGCTCAAATAGTTCCAACCTTCGAAGCGTTGCTTCAAAAAACCGATTTTGATTTGGTGGTCATCTGCTCGCCCAATACCCTCCATTTTGAGCAGGCAAGTCGGGCTTTAAAAGCGGGCAAGCATGTGGTGGTTGAAAAACCTATGGTCATCAATTCCACTGAGGCTAAGGTATTGATCAATCTGGCACAGGAGCTTGGTCTTCAATTGATTCCCTATCACAACAGGCGTTGGGATGGCGATTTTCTAACCCTTCAACATATTATTGCCGAAGGATTTCTGGGGGATGTGATGGATTATGAAGTGCATTTCGATCGTTTTAATCCGGAAATAACCCGTGCATCGTGGCGGTATTTGCAAAAAGAAGGCGGCGGAACCCTTTTCGATTTGGGAACCCATCTCATCGATCAGGCCATTGTCTTGTTTGGCAAACCACAGTCGGTTTTTGCCATACTCTACAATCAACGTCCGGGGAGTGTGGTCGACGATAGCTTCGAAGTCAAGTTGTTCTATCCCAACATCACTGCAACCTTAAAAGCCAGCGTTTTTGTGAAGGAACCCGGCCCCAGAATGATGGTTCACGGAACCAAAGGCTCCTTTGTAAAGTATGGACTCGATCCGCAGGAAGCCTGGCTCAGAAAAGGCAAAAAACCCGATGTCAAAGGCTACGGTTTGGAATTGTCGAAATTTTGGGGAAAACTCAATACAGAATACAACGGCAAGCAGTTTTCGGGCAAATACGAAACCCTTCCGGGCAATTATATGAGCTTCTACAACGGCGTTTATGAATCCTTAAGCAAAGGAGCAAAACCCTTGGTCGCTGCCAGCGATGCCCTGCTCAATCTTCAAATAGTGGAAGCAGCCCAACAAAGTTTTCAGGAAAAAAGAATCATATCGCTCTCATAAACCATTAAATACCAGTAACATGTTATCACGACGAGATTTTTTCAGACGATTGGCCTTTGCCGGCACGGGATTGGCCGCCACCCAAACGGGGGTGATGGCTTTAGCGCCTACAGCAAAATATCCCATACCCATGGGAATTCAGCTTTGGAGCCTTCGCGATGTGCTTAAGGACAATATCCCAAATGTATTGCAACAAGTGGCCCAAATGGGATTTACCTCGGTTGAGCCCTATGGTTTTGATGGTGGTTTCTATGGCTATACCCACACCGATTTCAAGGAATTATGTGCCGGATTTGGTCTCTATATACTCAGTACCCACACCGGAATCACAGTGGAAAATGCCGAAAAGTATGCACAGTCGGCTGCTCAGATTGGCATGAAATATCTGGTACTTCCCAGCCTGATGGGACGACCCGGAAAAACCATCGACGATTTTAAGAATCTGGCTTCGGAGCTCAATCGCATGGGCGAAATTTGTCAGCAATCGGGCATACAACTGGCTTACCACAACCACGATTTTGAGTTTAAAATCATTGACAATCAAACACCCTACGATATTCTGCTTCAGGAAACCCAGCCGAATCTGGTTCATTTTCAGATGGATATTTACTGGGTGGTAAAAGGCGGAAAGAAACCGGCGGATTATTTTGAAAATTACCCCGGACGTTTTGCCCTGTGGCATATCAAGGATTTGTCCAACGAGGGCGAAAGCTGCATAGTGGGGAACGGCAAAATAAATTATAAAAAGCTAATGAAAGATGCCGACACAGCCGGTTTGCAATATGCTGTGTATGAGCAGGAGCAGTATTCCGAAGGAGAGCCATTGCATTGCGCCCGCGAGAGTGCCAAATATTTGAACAGACATTTTTTTCAGTAACACACAATAATAAACCCATAAATTATGGAAGAGAAAAAAAAGGAAAATGAAGGCATGAGCCGTAGGTCGTTTCTGAGGAATACCACAGCCGCCACAGCCGGATTTATTGTTCTGCCCAGCCACGTTATCAGCGGGTTGGGTCATCGTATGCCCAGTGATAAACTCAATATTGCCGGAATTGGTGTCGGCGGACGTGGTGGAGGGGTCATCAGGGCCGTGAGCAGCGAGAATATTGTGGCTCTTTGCGATGTGGATTGGAAATATACATCTAAAATTTTTGGCGAATTTCCCAATGCCCGTAAATACTACGACTGGCGCGTGATGTTCGACGAGATGAAAGATAGTATAGACGCCGTGGTGGTTGGAACAGCCGACCATACCCACGCCATCATCAGCATCAATGCCATGAAACTTGGCAAACATGTTTACTGCGAAAAACCACTGACACATTCAGTTTGGGAATCGCGGCAAATGGCCATGATAGCAAAGGAATATAAATTGGCCACTCAAATGGGAAATCAGGGCAATTCGGGCGAAGGAATTCGTCAGGTTTGTGAGTGGGTTTGGGATGGTTCCATCGGCGAAATTCGCGAAGCCCATGCCTGGACCAACCGCCCCATTTGGCCTCAGGGACTGGAGCGCCCCACCAATGTGGTGGCTGTGCCCGACACCCTTAACTGGGATTTATTTCTCGGCCCCGCCAAAGAACGTCCCTATAACCCCATCTATACCCCCTGGAACTGGCGCGGTTGGTGGGATTTTGGCACCGGAGCCTTAGGCGATATGGCTTGTCATATTATGGATCCTATTTTTATGTCGCTCAATTTGAAATACCCCACCAAGGTTCAGGGAAGCTCTTCGCAATTCAATACCGAATCGCCCCCATTGGCCGAGATGGTCACCTATACCTTCCCCGAAAGAGCTAAATTCCAGAATCTCAACATGCCCGAAGTGAAGGTAACCTGGTGGGATGGCGGTTTGCTTCCTCCACGTCCCGAAGAATTGCCTGCCGGCGAAATCATGGGCCGTGACACCAGCGGCGGATGTTTGCTCATTGGAAGCAAAGGAAAAATCATGACCGGATGCTACGGCAAGAATCCATTTCTACTTCCACTCGATTACGATGCCAGCTATAAACGTCCCGAAGCCCAAATGCGCCGCGTAACGGTGGGTCATGAGATGGATTGGGTGAGAGCCTGCAAGGAAAGTCCTGAGAGCAGGGTAGAAACCAGTTCACATTTTGGCTATTCAGGCCCCATGAACGAAATGGTGGTGATGGGTACCGTGGCTGTTCGTCTGCAGGATTTAAAACGCGAATTGCTGTGGGATGGTGAGAACATGCGTTTTACCAACATCAGCGATAGCGACGAAATACGAGTGGTGCAAAGTGATAAATTCGAAATCATTGATGGTCATCCGCATTTCGACACCAAACACGAAACCATGAATGCCGGACAAGCCGCTGAAGAGTATATAAAACATACCTACAGACAGGGCTGGAGTTTATAAGACAATGCAAAGAAATATTTGTAATTAACTTTAAATCATAACAATACAATGAGAAAACATTTTTTATTTTTATTAGCAGTGGGAATTATCATTACCAGCTGCAAAAGTGCGGGAACTACTACCACTACACCCAAAACAACCGAAGGCGGAGCTAAAAAAGTGGCTGTCATTGCAATGGATAATGGATTGACCAAAGCCGAGAAAGAAGCCGGATGGATGTTATTGTTCAATGGCCAGGATACGGGAAAATGGCGGGGTTACAATAAAAGCACTTGCCCAAAAGGTTGGGATGTGGTTGCTGGAACCCTTCATTGCAACGGATCGGGGAGAGGCGAAGCCGGAGCTGCCGATGGTGGAGATATTATTTATCCCGAGGAATTCCAGAATTTTGAGCTGACCTTAGAATGGAAAATTTCTGATGGCGGCAACAGCGGAATTCTCTATTTAGCCACCGAGTTACCCAATAAAACCATTTGGCAAACAGCCCCCGAAATGCAGGTGCTCGACAATACCAAGCATCCCGACGGACGCGATGGATTGCACTCAGCCGGAGCACTTTACGATATGATTGGGGTTCCCGCCGAAAAAGTAAAACCGGTTGGCCAGTGGAATCAGGTGAAAATTTTGGTGTATAAAGGTTTGGTAGAACATTGGCTCAATGGCGAGAAAGTGGTTGAATATCACCTTTGGACACCCGAGTGGGAAGCTATGGTTGCCAAAAGCAAATTCCCCCAATACAATCCCGATTGGGCAAAAATTCCCCAAAAAGGACTTATTGGCTTGCAGGATCACGGCGACGATGTTTGGTATAAAAATATCAAAATCAGAAAGTTATAATCTAAGTTGTGCTATTAAAAAAGTGGAAACCTTTGCGGGTTATCCACTTTTTTGTTTTAAAACAGGGGTGTTGTTTAGTTTTTCTAACAGTTTGGCTCTTGGTTTTACGAGGTAATGTTTTTGGTATTTTACTATTTTAGCTATCTAAACACCCCAACACCAATTGAATGCCTGTTTCCTTTGGTTTTTTGAATAATTTATCATTCCCACAAGATTTTATTTCCAATTGGATAATGGAAGTGGAAAAACTACAAGACAAAAATTATTTATCATAACTTTGGACGGCCAATAACAATCAGACAGAATAGAAGACCTTAAATTATGAGTAATGCGAAAATATCCATTCGTTTTTTTAACGATCGTGAAGTGCGAGCCATTTGGGATGAACAAAACGCCCGGTGGTGGTTTAGCGTGTTGGATATAATTGCTGTTCTCACAGATCAGGATGATTACTCCAAAACCCGGAATTATTGGAAGTATCTTAAAACCAAGCTAAAAAAAGAGAATAGTCAAGTGGTTAGTGCTACTACCCAGTTGAAATTTCTTGCACCGGATGGAAAACAGCGGTTAGCTGATATGCTCGATTATGCAGGTATTATTGCCTTAGGAAAAGAGTTTCCAGGCAAAAAGGCAAACCGATTTATCGAGTGGTTTACATACAGCGATGAAAGCATAGACGGAAAAAGCAAAACAAAAGCCTATGCTTTGTTTGAAAGTTCTTTTATCAACAGCATTGAAGTTGGAACAACCAATGGGTTGCAACAAATCCATGCTTATTTGTTTGGTGGATTGTATGATTTTGCAGGACAAATTCGACAAAAAAACATTTCAAAATGGGGTTTTCAATTTGCCGTTTCACGCTTTTTAGAGAATACATTAAAGCAAATAGAAGCAATGCCCGAAACTACATTTGACGAAATCGTTAACAAATATATTGAAATGAACATTGCCCACCCTTTTATGGAAGGCAATGGAAGGAGCACCCGAATATGGTTAGATTTGATTCTAAAAAAACGACTTAAAAAATGTGTTGATTGGAGTAAAATAAGCAAACGAGACTACATGAATGCAATGATGCAAAGTCCAATCAATTGTGATGCAATAATGACTCTTTTGGACAATGCCCTCACCACCAAAATAAATGACCGCGAAATGTTTATGAAAGGCATTGACTACTCATATTATTATGAAGAAAATGATTAACGATAAAATCAGAAATAGAACAATATAACAAACCTTCTGTGTTTAGTTACTGAGCAGATGATAAATGACAGGTTTTGAACACAATGGAAAATAGAATAATTTAAATATCACTAAAAATCCGGTATTTCGCATCCTTATTGGCAAGGGTATGTGAGTCTCGAAAATTCATTTTTTCTCATGCCGATTTCGATTTTTGGTGCCAAAAGGAATCAATTTGATTGAAAGAACATTTTTCACTTGTGCAATCTGCGTAAATGGCATAATAGAAAAAAGCGGAAACCTTTGCGGGTTATCCACTTTTTTGTTTTAAAACAGGGGTGTTTCCGGTTGATTATAAGACAACTTGTCCCGCCACGCGGAAGATTGCAGTTTATCCGATTGCGAAAAAAAAGATAATCTCGAATAAAATACACTTGGTTGATATACTAAAATGATATACTTTTGGCATATAAAATGATTGCATTATGAAATAGCTATGATTATTAAATCACCCATTGGAATGAAATTTTTTTTCATGGCGTATTCCCCCGAAAGATTCGGGGCAAGCTATCTGACCTTTGAAATTTAACTAGAAACAGATGAAAACTGTATCCTTAAAAATAGACGATTCCATTTTTGGCGAGACTGAAAACATTCTTTCCCGGATAAAAATACCCAGAAACCGATATATTAACGAGGCTTTAGATTATTATAATAAGCTTCAGCGGAGACAAATTTTAGAAAAACGACTTAAAAGCGATTCTGAGTTGGTCAAAAATGACTCCATCAAAATATTAAAGGATTTCGAAAGGATAGATTATGTCGATTAAACAATACGAAATCTGGATTGCGGATTTAAACCCCCAGATTGGGACAGAGCCTGGTAAAACAAGGCCAGTATTGGTTTTGCAAACTAATTTGTTAAATAAAATACCCCATCCGTCAACAATTATTTGTCCGATTACCACCAAAGTTGAAAATGACGCCGATATTCTGAGAGTCCATTTAAAGAAGGGGATGGCCAATTTAAATGAAGACTTCGATATCATGATTGACCAGATGCGGGCAATTGATAATAACCGATTGATAAAGAAGATTGGTGACTTGCCTTCTACTTTGATAGATAAAGTGAAAGAAAACATAATGATAACACTTGATTTGGAGTGAATAATACGGGCTAATAAGCACATCTATAATACATTACCAGAAACCAAAACTTCAAAGAAATTGATTTTTATGATGATGGGGATTCAGATGCTTTACCATTTTGAAATAAAAACAATCCCATTTGATTCAGAATTGAACTAAGCGAACATTAAAGGTTCAAAAACCGACAATTGAATTAAAAATCAATATCTTTGTCTAATACCGAAAGCATATCTGTAATAGTCCAATATAAATTGGACTAAACAGCTATTGCATCGGCATTATACAATTCATTTATTAGATTATATATTGTTTGTATTTAGTATAAAATGATTTGATATGGAACTTACAGTTAATATAAAAGAGCAGAGCAAAATTGCCGCATTTCTTAATCTAATCAAAGAATTTGACTACATTGAGATTGTTAATGTGAAAGAAACAATACAGGAGATTCCCGCAGAGCATAAGGATTTACTTGATAAAAGGATTGAAAGAATAGAAAAAGGTGAAACGACTTTTAGAAAATGGGACCTGATTAAAAAGAAATATGAAGACAAAGCAATTTAGCATTGATTTATCTGCCGAGGCAGAAGTTGACTTTGATAAATCGTATGAGTTTTATTTCGAAGATAGCCCAAAAGTTGCCGACACTTTCTTTAAACAAGTTAAATAAAGAGCTATAGCACAATAAGCTGAATATTGAGCAGTCGGCACTGCCCCAAATGGAATATTCGTAAACTAATCACTAAATTTGAACTTTAAAATGAAAACATTGAATTTGTTACTAAATAATATTCAATTATATAAATTTTCAATAGCCAGAATAATGGAAAAAATGAAACAACTTTTTTTACTAGTACTTATGTTTCCAATGATAACCTATGGACAGATAGAAAACTTGAGATATAAAAGAGTTGTTGAATATGTTATTGACTCAATTATAAAGAATGATTATGATAATTGCCACATTTCCAATCTGATAGAAAGAAAAACTGAATTTTTTGACTTTCATGGGCTATCAAAGAATTGTGAGATTCAACATAAATTATTACTTGAAATATTAATAAACGGAGAACAATTATCAATAAAAGAATCAAATTTATCTATTTTAATTCCTGATCAACTTGAAAATGAATCTAATGATATCAAAATAGAGCTTGGAACAATAATATCTTATAAAGATATTTGGGCTACTGTAATACAAATTCGAAATACTTCAAAACTCGAAAATGAATGGACAACCTATTCATTGTTGTTTGTAGGTGATATTTTAGTTGGGAAATTGACTGGGAATTGGCATGGTGATTAGGAATTGCTACTGCCAATAAGCAGAATTTTGCGTAATCGGCATTGCTCAAAGATTGATTGTTCTCAAAAAAAATCACCAAATTTGAATCTTCAATGAAAAACTTTGAAGTGGTAACTTGCTAATAATCAATAAGAAAAATGACGGTAGGAAGAATCCATCAGGACGCCAGCATCGCTTCTGGTAGCATTAATAAAAACGGGATGCACCTATTCCAATAGAGAACATAATAATTGTACCCAAGAGCGATATTCTGATAATATTCCGGACGATGATCCCAATAATATTTTTCCGAGTTAATGGACCAGGCAGCCATTCCTAATTTTGAGACTAAAAACCATTTTTCTAATAATCTTGCAGAGCGGCCATTTCCATCGGTGAAAGGGTGTATTTTGGCTAACCAAATATGAATCATTGAAGCAAAATAGAATATCTCTTTATGGGTCATATCTCTTTTCAATAATTCGTCGATATCATCAAAAAGCTTACTAAATTCCTCTTTCAAAAACTGTGGTTCTACAGCTAAATAAACAGGTTTCAAAGTTTTGGAATCTCTTACGCCGACTTGCTCTTTTCTTAAAACACCCCTTTCTTTTGCAGGCAATAGTGTTTTTGATAAAATGGCATGTGATTTTAAAAAATTTGTCCGATTCAATTTATTTTCAGAGGCAAATTTATATGCTTCCATAAGGGTTTCAATTTCTTGAATTTCTTTTTTCTTCAGTGAAGTTTTTTTGCATCGATTTCTGAAAAAACTATTGGCATCAAGTGTATTTCCCTCAATTTTTGAAGAATATAAGGATGATGAAATGATGTAATATTCAAAATCTTCCAGAGTGAATTGTTTATTAGTTTCCAGTTTATTGAATATTTCTAACCAATCAACCTTCACTTTAGTTGTATATTCATCTAAGTATTCAATTGAAATTAATTTCAAATCCTTTCCCATAATAATCAGTCTAAAGTCTAAGGCTTTTAAACCCAAACAAATTCAAAATTTCTTAATTGCGTCAGTTTTTAATAAAGCCATTTTTTCAGATTTTTCTGCTTCATTAGTAGTTGTAAAGATACCAATTATTTCTTTACCGGATAAACCTGCTTAATATCGAAACATCATTCTGTTGATGGTTGAATTGAACAGAATATCAATCAACTATGAATTTTTTCCTGGCTGGGCTTTGCTCCAAATTTGTTAACTTTGGCTATGAAAAAATGGGAGTCAATAAAGCGGATGTCCTTGTTAGTTGGAATTTCAAACATATCGTTAATCTTGAGCGGATTAGAGGATATAACTCGATTAATTTTAGAAAAGGTTACCAAATGACGGAGATTAGAACACCAAAAGAAATTTTTGATTATGAAAACTAAATTAGTTAAAACAGGGGTTGTGAAAAAAATGCGTGAAATTAGAGATAAATTCAGCAATGATATTATGGACATGACTTTGGAGCAAGAAAAAGACTTCATTAAAAGACAATTAACTGAATTGAAAGGAAAAAGCAAAGCAGTTAACATGTAGGGCTTTGAGCGGTTTGTATGCCGCAGCATGAAGTCAATTCATAATGGGCGCTCTGTTAAAGTATTGCATTTTGAAGGAATATTGCAAATTGTTTAACTGCAATATTTTAGTTTTTTCATTCTTGTAAAAGTCAACTTCTAACAAGCTATATAAGTAGCTATAAACCACCCATTTTTACCTAACCAAAACCTTCCTGTTCAAAACCACTTCGCCACTTCTGAATTGAACAATATAATGTCCTCCGGGAAGATTTATAGCTTTTTGGAGATGAATGAAATGAGACTCCTGAAATTCCAGAGCTGCTCGTCCGGCCAAATCGTAAAAAGTAATTTCGGCATAATCCACTTGTTTTCGGCTGTTTACCACCAAAAATTCAGGATAGTAATACATATTTATATCAACATCTTCCAAAGGTTCCAAAGCCCAGGGTTCGAAATAGAGTTTAAAAGGATATTGGCCATCTGATTCGAAATAATCGAAAGAATAATCATCCTGGAGCAAATCTGTTCTGGTGTTCCAGATTAAATCCTCCAAAACTAAAAAATCGATATTGTTTTTCTCATCAAGATGGATGTTAAATCTGCCATTGTAGCCAGCAAGTACAAAAAGATCCAAAGCGGCGGTATCAGGAAGCTGGTTAACAGAGAGTAAGTTTTCGTCCGCCTTTGTAAAAATATGAGGAGCTTGTTGGGTGGTTTTCACAAATTTGAATGCATCAAACTCAGGATCGAATTCGAAGCTGGCCTGCTCGTTGAACCCGATTATTGTTTCATCTTGTCCTTTGGCTCCAACAACTTGTAAGCTCACAAATGTCTTATTATTGGATTCATAGTCAAATTCTGCTTCGTGCACTTTGGCAGTCTGATCTAATTGAACGCCTTCCGCTCCAGAACTCCAAACCCAAAAAGCATCCAGGGGACGAATAAGAGAAGAATGTGTTCCCAAACCATCCACATAAGCCGAAAAGCTGCTGTCCTTTTCGTTGAAATAATAAAAGGCCTTATGAGTTAACGAGCTGAGATTGACTTTGTTCCAGTTGATAGAGCTGGGATAGGGATTGGGCAGCGGATAGAGCGTTGGTTGGTTGAGTTGAGGGATTTGAAGACTTTTGTTCTCAAAATTAAAAGGGCCATAAAACACAAACGAACTATCATTCGAAAAAATATCTAAAGCTGAAGATGGTGGATGTGAATATGGAAAATCTGAAACGGTATTCCAGCCCCCGTCAGAGTAATTGAGCAATTGAAATTGGTCATTTTCATAAATAGCATTCATTTTCGAAGGAACGGAGAAGACCTGATTGATGAATTGATGTTGATGATACGAATAAATTTCCGTTCCTGAGGTATCCGATGCCTGTGATAGAATGAGAGAAGCCCGGGAATTTTCATTGCCTTGCACTAATATTTTTCCGCTGTTAATCAGGTTTTTACAACTAAGACTTCCGTTTTCGTTAATAATCAGTTTTGCATCTTCATTAATAATTAACCTGTTCGTCTTTACAACAGTGTCAATTACTGGGTCATAAGGGGTTAATCCTTTTATATAAACGCTTGAATTTGTGTCGGGCACTTGACTGAATTGCCAGTTGTCGGCGGTAAACCAATCGGTGCTCACTTTTCCTGTCCACATAAACGATTTTGCAGTTGGTCGAAAAAGAGTCATATATTTATAACCACAGCTACTTTCTTCACAATCATAACCAATGGTCATCTCCTCCATCACATCGCAAAATAGGATGGTGTCATTCTCAAAATCGAGCAAATCTAACCGACCGTTATTCCCTGGACTACGAAAGTTTAATGAAAATACATTCCCGGTTTGGTAGTAGTCGTCATGAAAAATTAAATCGAGTGAATAATTATAATCGCCTGGGCCTTGAGTTGAAATTCTTCTAAGAGTTTGAATTTCATCATTATTCATATTATATTTCACTAATCTTGAGTGTCTCGTCTCACCAGTATATTCCCCTATAATTCCCACCAAATTAGAATCGGCTGTCATCATAACTCTAGCAATTCTGCAGGGATCACCATCATCATATTCCTTAGGCATATTTAAAATTTTATCAAGCACCAATCTGTTGCCATCCAGATAAAACTTTTGAATTTGAAATTCATAGTGATCATAATCTTCTCTGTGCCAGGTTTCAAGAACCAGGTATTCGCTATTGGATTTAAGGATTTGTAGCAATTCAAATTCATCAAAATGAAACAGGGTATCGTATTCGCCAGATGTATGGTATTTAATAAGAAAATCTTTATCGAAAATATAAAATTCGGTGGCAGACTCCTGATAACAAGTGCCTTTGGGCATAACGCCAATCGAGTCAATCTGCAGTGTTTCGGCATTAACCCGAAACAAATGATAATCTTTGTTATTATAAATATTTCTCAATTGTAACAGAAAATGATTTCCGACATCTTTAAAAATATCAGGACTCTCGTACTTTCGAAAAATTGAATGGATGTCAATCAGAACCTTATATTTTTTTAATTCAGGGTCAAATTGAAATATTACGCCTTTACTGTTGTTGACATAATCGTAATAAATGCCCGAAAAGATACCTCCTCTATCTGTTTTTCCAATGATGAATCCGTTTTCAATTTGTATGATTTTTCCAGGATACATGCCGTCTTCAAACTTGGGGGTTGTTAATTTTTTCAAGGTATCCACTTCTCCAGTCAATAAATTATAGTCAAATAAATATTGTCCTGAGGGATGTGTACTTTTGATTTGAATAGTAAAGACTTTATTGGGTTCATGAGAGGTAAAATTGCCGTATATATTATTGGGTATTACTTCAATAAGTGTATCGGAGTCGAAGGTATAACGCAGAATGTTTGCAGTAACCTGCCCTGTTCCCGAAAATTGCAAATAAAAGCCTTCATCATCAAAAGCAAAAAAACTGGATGACATATTCTGGCCGAAATAATCCAAATAATTTGCGCAAATGGCGAAATTGTCGTTTGCAGGATTATAACTGGCCAGCTGTTTGTTGAAAACATATGAACCATCAAGGCCGCCAAAATATAGCTTTTGATTGTTGGCTAATTGCAAACCAGTGGTGCATCTAAACACCTCCCGCGGAATTTCCTTTTCAACAACAAATGATCGATTGGTTGGATTAAATGAAAAGATGGTGGTTACATCAGATTCATAGGTCCCATAGAGCTTCCCATTCAGATAGTTGAGTTTGCCATATAAATCAATTTCCTGTTCCCTGTGGAAGAGTAGTTCAATGCTGTCGTTCCCCAGATCCAAAGATAGAATTAAGAGTTCCGTGGAATTATAGCTCTGTTGCATCCAATACAATTTTTGGCCAACCTGACAAAAATCAGCTCCACGATCTGGATAGCTGTAATCGTATTGATTTTCAATTAATTTTATTTCTTTAGTGAAAAGATCAATTTGTAAAATTCCGTATTGGTTGAGAATATAATATTTTTGACTATTTCCTTTATGAATTCTACCCCTGATGTGGGCATATTCAGATTTATTCGCGCCGTAGTCTATGCTTTCAATGAGGTCGATGGTTGGGTGATAAATTAAAATCCGGTCGCTCTCGGCAATGAGCCATAATTCTTCTTCCTCATCATAAAAGGGTGGCATCAATGCTCCATTTGTTTGATAGTTAGGATTTTCGAAACGGTGATGCGTAATAATTTGGCTCGTGGCACTGTCAATACTAAACAAAACACCTCCATTTTTCGCACCGGCATGGTATTTTACTCCCCAAATTTCCGATTGAGAGAAGGCCGATATGACCAAAAGCATTAGGAAACCAGTTAGAATGCGTTTCATGTGATTTGTAATTAACTCCGCTAAGATAAGGTTATACGACTGAAAAACAAGACGATAAATTGAAATATTTTAGGCCAATTCCTATTGGACTTCCGAACAAGTTCGGAACAAGGTATTAGAGATATGTTTTCGGTATTAGCTGAGCCATTTGCACTTAGGGCTTAATAGCAAAAAAGTGGAAACCTTTGCGGGTTATCCACTTTTTGTTATCAGGTTTTGGGCTTCTGTTTTCGGGGGAACTATTCGCCACGTTTATAGATGATGCACGAAACGGTAACATCGTCGCCACCCATATTGATGGTCATGCCATAGGGGCGGTCGGGGTGAATTTCTATTTGAGCTGCTCCGGCTTTTCCGGTGAGCTGTTGCCAAATGGTTACTGCCTGATGCACTCCTGTGGCTCCTGTGGGATGTCCCCAGCCAATGAGTCCGCCGGTGGTGTTTACAGGCATTTCGCCATTGCGTTTGGTTTTTCCTGCAGCCACATAATCGCAGCCTTCGCCGGGTTTGGCCAACCCGAGAGCTTCGATGGTGAGAATTCCGGCAATGGAGAAACAATCGTGAAGTTCAATGGTTCCAACCTGTTTCACGGTGATTTCTGCTTTGGTTAAGGCCAGCTCAATGGCTTTTTTAATGGCTGTTAGCTCGGTTCTGTCTGCCGGTTGCTCGGTAATATTTCTGATGGTTTGGGCAAATGCAACCACTTCCACTGCATCTTTCTTGTCAACACCAATTCTTTTCAAGCCTTCCTCCGAAGCGATAATAATTCCGCTGGCACCGTCAGAAACCTTGGAGCAATCCATATAATTCAGGTTATCGACAAACACTTTTCCATTGGGTTCCGATTTGAGCGAGAGTCCATAGGGGTCCGGATGGGTATTGTGAAATTCCTGAGCGGTGGGGTCTAAACGGGCATTTTCTATGGCATTGGCATACCACTGAGCCATTCCTTTTCGGGCTCTGTCGCGGTCGTATTTGGCAAAATAGGCGCCTGCTCTGTCACTGAATTGTCCGGGGAAGAAATAGGCATGGCCGTTTTTGCGTTCCTTAAACCAGCCTGCTCCGGCTAAAATGTCAGCACCATAAATGGCTTTCACGGTATTTTGAACTTCCACACCCATGCTTAAAACCACTTCTGCGGTTTCGCCCAATACACTTCTGATTCCGGCCATGAGCGATAATCCCCCTGAACCACAAGCCCCTTCGACACTGGTGGCGGGTTTGTATTCCAGGTTCTTGTCTATCATGGGGAAAAATCCTGGTAAGTTGGCCTGCTTGTTGAACCGGGCCGCCATAAAATTACCAATCACGCCCTCGTCAACACTGTCTGCTCCCCCTTTTATTCTCCCCAGAACGCCTTGTCCGGCTTCCTTGAGATGTTCCTCAAGTCCGGCTCTTTCCTTTTTGGGGTTGAATTCTTTTCGTCCGGTTCCCATGCTGATGGTATTATAGCCGGCTGTCATATATACTTTTCTTCTCATTTTTCTTGTCTTTAAAATTTCAAAATCTGGTTTTGCTATTTGAAGAACTCGTTAACGGGTCCATAAGCGTGGAAAAATCCGGTAAGCATCACAGTGTTAACGTCTTCCTTATTGGCGGCTACACCATCCGATACCAAAGCAGCTCCAATTTCGTTGCTTCGGGCACCATATTTCAGAGACAGCTGGGCACCAAGGGTATCCAAAGTTTTCATATGGCTGTAGAATGCGGCCATCACTTCGTTGATATTCTTCATTTTAACGGCATTTTTCCAGGCAACTGCGCCTTCGGGCATGTTACCAAGTGCGGCATCGCATTTTGCCAAGAAGCTTTCGAACATGATGTACTCTTTGGCTTGTGGGTCATAGGCAGCCACTGGTTTTCCTTTTTCATATTTCAGGAAACCATCTTTTTGGGCGCCACTGCTCATTTGACCGCCTTTAACTCCAAGAGCAATAAACTGGTCGATGATGGGGCTGTGGAGATTTTCGGTTGCCATATATGGATTCATCACATTCATAATGAATTGCATCACATCGATGCCCACATAATCCATCAATTGGAAAATGCCCATGGGTCGTACTAAGTATTCCTGAGTCACCTTGTTCACCATGTAAACAGCTTCGGGGAAGCTAAAATCTTTGGCTAATTTTTCAGCTTCGCCAAGACCATGCAAACCATCGCGCATAAAATGACCATTGCCAATAAATCCAGCAATATCGTTGGCCGGAACCACCACTTTTTTCAATGCTTTGGCATAATCCAGAGCGAATTGTCTGGTTTCGGCCTGAGTGGCAGAAGTGGTGATGAGCTCCACCAATTTTTGAACAGCTGGGGGATTATAAAAATGGAATCCCAAAACCCGTCCGCCCAGATTGGCTTTTTGGTCGATGAGACCAATAGGCACCGAGCTGGTATTGGTGAGGTAGAATGGTTTATTGGGGTTGTTGGAGTCAATTTGAGAGAGAATCTTCACCTTTAAATCGGGGTTTTCGCTTACGGCTTCGAAGATAAGATTCGATTTATAAGCCACTTCGATGGCGGTGGTGGGGCGGATAATATTGAGCACATCGAAAATGTATTGCTCAATGATTTCGCCATTTTCAATGAGGTCGGCCCGGTCGGCATAGGCTGAGCGCAACCAAACCACTTGTTTTTCGGCTACTTTAAGAACCTGGGCTTTAATGTATTGAACCAGGCCATGCAATCCGGCGTCGGACAGGTCCATGGCGTTGAGAACAAATGTTTTTCCTTTATTTTCCGGTTTAAGACTCAGATTGGTCATTTCAACCGCAGTGAGCAACAGGATGCCGCTGCCCATTTTTCCGGCAGCTCCCAACACTGTTACATTTTGCAATCTTTCATCGTATGTCATATCGTTTAATGTTTTTTAGTTTTTCGTTTTAATTCAGGTGAACTACCAGTTGGCTTTTCTTTTTTCTAAGAAAGCCGTCATTCCTTCGAGCCCTTCCGATTGTGGCCCAAAAAGCTTTCCGAACGATTCAGCTTCGAGTTCGCTGCCATGTGCCAGAGTTTTGTCGTAGCCCTGATGCGTCACGCTCTTGACCAAGGAAATGGCTTCCGGTCCTTTCGATGCAATGCTTCGGGCAATTTCCATGCAGGTATCAATAAGAGCTTCGGGCTCCACCACTTTTTGAACCAATCCGATTCTCAGAGCATCTTCGGCGCCAATCATATCGGCAGTCATGAGGAGGTAGAGGGCATCTGCCATTCCCACCAGTCGGCTCAGGCGTTGTGTGCCGGCAAAACCGGGGATAAGACCTAGATTCACTTCCGGCTGACCAAATTTGGCTTTGGTGCTGGCAATACGAAAATCGGCTCCCATGGCCAGTTCCAGGCCGCCTCCCAGCGCAAAACCATTGATGGCAGCAATAACGGGAACCTGAAGCTGTGCGAAACTGGCGAAGGTATTTTGTCCTTTGCGCGAAAATGCAGCTGCTTCGGCTGCTGATTTGTGTTGCATTTCGGCTATGTCGGCACCGGCAACAAA
Organism: Draconibacterium orientale; assembly: GCA_020718205.1. Classification (GTDB taxonomy): domain Bacteria; phylum Bacteroidota; class Bacteroidia; order Bacteroidales; family UBA12170; genus UBA12170. Next base: position 1,985 of record DYSN01000065.1, on the reverse strand, counting down.
GGCTTTTCCATCGCCTGTTATAATTACAGCCCGGAGGTTTTTATCGGCTTTAAAGCCAAGAACGGCTTGATCCATTTCGTCGAAAAAACGGGTATTCAGGGCATTCATGGCCTTTGGGCGGGAGATGGTTACCAAAGCAATTTCGTCGTGTCTGGTAATTTGTAATATTTCGTAATCCATTTTTATATGAGGTTTTGGTTGACTTTTTCTTAAAAAAACCCGCTGAAAATTATCAGATTAATTTAGGTTAATATGTTGTTATTCAATGGTTTTATAAGGGCTTAATATTTAAAAATCAAATGTATGCATAATATTTTTTTCGGACAAGCGATTTATAAAAGATTAATTATTTTTTGGGGATGAAGGTTTGAAAACCAGAGCGGAAAGAATCAAAGTTTTTTTGATGAAAGAAAATTGAAAGCAGGTACTCGGTGGAGCGAAAAAAAAATTAATTTTGCCCACCTGAAAGTTCAACATAAAGTAGATTTTCTATTTAGAAATATTTGCCCAGATGGCGGAATTGGTAGACGCGCTGGTTTCAGGGACCAGTGGCCTTAC
>DYSN01000065.1:0-1327 GCA_020718205.1 Draconibacterium orientale | reverse complement strand
TTGCCCAGATGGCGGAATTGGTAGACGCGCTGGTTTCAGGGACCAGTGGCCTTACGGCTGTGCAGGTTCGATCCCTGTTCTGGGCACAAAGCTCTCGGTAATCCGGGGGCTTTTTTAATGGAATTATGTGATGTGGAATGTGATTAGTCGCGGAAAAACAAATTGTATTTCAAAATGCTGTAAATAGCCCGGAATCCATCACGCCAGCTGATTTTTTTGCCTTCCTTATAGGTTCTTCCATAATAGGAAATTCCCACCTCGTACAGGCGAATATTGGGAACACGAGCAATTTTGGCGGTTACTTCGGGTTCAAAACCAAAACGTTTTTCGCGTAGTTTCAACCCCTTGATAATGTCGGAGCGAAACAATTTATAACAGGTTTCCATGTCTGTGAGGTTCTGATTTGTAAACATGTTCGACAGGAAAGTGAGAAATTTGTTACCTATAGAATGCCAGAAAAACAAGATTCGGTGCGGATGGTGACCCATAAAGCGGCTTCCATAAACCACATCGGCATTGCCATTGAGCACAGGTTTTAGCAGATGGTTAAATTCCTCGGGGTCATATTCCAAATCGGCATCCTGAATCACGATATAATCGCCGGTAGCATGTTGAATTCCGGTGTGTAACGCAGCACCTTTCCCTTTGTTAACTTCGTGTTCCAGATACATGATTTCCATGTTGGGGTTTTGCTTGCGATAGGTTTCTATGGCTTCTTTGGTATTGTCGGTGGAGCAGTCATTAATAAGAATGATTTCTTTCCGTATATTATCGTTGAGAGTTACTTCCTTGATTTTATTTAAAATAAGATGAACAGTTCGGCCTTCGTTATAGGCGGGAATTACAATGGAAAGCTTGTTTATGGTAATATTCATCATTCTATCAATATATTATTATAGGCAATTTATTAAACTTCGAACCCTCGTTTAACGCGGTGCGAAGATACATATTTTGATTGTTAAAAAAAGACATTCCAATGGCTACAAGATATCTACCATGAAAGAAATATAATTTTACCTTCTCACCAAAATTTTCCTGTTCAACACAAATTCGCCGCTGCGAAGCTGGAGGATATAATGCCCTGTGGGCAGGCTGACGGGTTGTTCGAAGCGGAAAAAGTTTTGGGGATTAAACTGCTCCACGGCTCGTCCGGCCAGGTCGAAGAGGATGATTTCGGCTCTTTCTATCTGCTTTCGGCTGTTCACCACAATGCTTTCGGGGTAAAAATACATCTCCACATCCGACTCGTTCAGGGGTTCCAAAACCCAGGGTTCGAAATAGAGCTTAAACGGATAAGCGCCATCGGTGGTGAAATAGTCGAAGCTGT
>DYSN01000064.1 GCA_020718205.1 Draconibacterium orientale | reverse complement strand
AAATGTAACAAAATTGTTCGAAACTCCGACTTAGCAGCCGAAAAAAACAATAACCAAAAAAAACAGGAAAGCACTGATTTATAGTTCCGGAATATCATCATCCGGACTTACTGTAAAATAAACAGTTAGAATAATGGGTAATGAAAATCTTCAAAAAGCTATTTCCAGCTCATTTCGCTCAATCGGGCTTTTACTGTTTCAGTTTCCGGCTCCAAATCAAAGACCAACTCCGGCTTCAAATAGTAAAGTTCATGATCGCGTTTAAACCTTTCTTCGCCGCCTCCGGTAATATTGAGCATCATAAGGCTTTCAGGGTTTATATCTCCCATTTTTATACGCTGCACCAGCGAAGCTACCGCCACTGCTGCTGCCGGATGTATATCAATCCCCTCAGTTTCTAAAAATAGAGCCGCCGCTGCGCGAGCTTCCTCATTGGTCACCAAAAGCACTTCGCCCTCGGTGTCTTTCAACGCATCGAACAGTCCGCCGGCAAGGCCATAGGGTGGTTTCCGATTGCTCAAAACCTTGGCATCCATAATTTCTACTTGTTTTCGCGCTTCGTTGTCGTTCATGGGCAGCAATACTCTCGAATCTGCTTTCCAGGCATCGTAAATCGGGTGGAAGGGTACATTTTGCGAAACCATCAAAAGGGACTTGTTCTGGCCAAACCTTCCGTCTTCGAGCAATCGCAAATTGGCTTCCCAGGCTGCTATGGCTCCTGTTCCGCTTCCCACCGCCTGAAAATAATACTCAGGAATTTGTCCAATGGTAGTCACGGCCGAAAGCATGGTGGTTCCCATTCCATCGCGGCGGGCCACATTTTTAGCACCTCCTTCGGCAAAAAAACCTTCCATTTCGCAGGCTATATTCGACAAATGGATGGCATCGTAATAATCGCCTCCTTTTTTGGCACAAATCAGCTTCACGCAGTCGTTGAGAGGAGCCTTAAACCACAAAGCGTCTAAGTTGTCATCGGGAACGCTGAGCAGAAGCGGAATCTGGTTGTCGGAACAAACCTGTGCAAAAGCCCTGGCCGTATTTCCCGCCGAAGCCACCACCAACACCCGTTTTTCGGTGGCCGGAATCCTGGCGCAAACCGAGTAAGCTTCAGTCTCTTTAAAAGAACAGGTTGGCATTTGGATATTTCTCTCTGGCCAATAGCCGGAAAAGGTAATATACAACCTGCTCAGTCCCAGATATTCTGCCAAACCCTTGCTGGCAAAGGTAACTGGTGCCCGGGAGCCTTTCAACATTTTGCCTATAGGAAGCCAGTCGGCAAACTGGTACAAACCATAACTTTCATCTTTCAGTTCCAATTGTTTCTTTTCGTAAATGGCTCTTACCAAGTGTGGCCGGGTTTCTCCAGGGGCTTCTAAAGTCCAGCCATTATCGGCAAATACTGCGCTATTGGCTTGTGATTCAAGTTTATAGGAAGTGGGTTGAAATGTGGATAACATATTTTGGGTTCTTTTTAAGCGGGCAAATATAGAAAAAATAGGTAGGAAAACGAATTGGTGAACGGCAGGTTTCTTAATTCCCAAATGTGGGTTTGGGCATTCAATTTTCGAGGTCTTACGAGATATACCGCAAATCTGCTGCGCTATAATGAGCTTAAGTTAACGATTTATTTATACAAAATTTAAAGGTAAATTACTCATTAATAATAGGTTTTGAAAATGAAACCCTATTTTAACCTAATGATTTATTAAATGCTTATTAACGTTCTCTTAATAATGCACCAGTAGTTTTGCCGCAAAACAAAAACAATTTAAAAACAAACAATAAACGTATGAAATCAAATTTATTTGCAATCCTGTTTATGGCTTCTTTAATCGTTTTAGCTTCTTGTTCCAAGAAAAGCGATAATGATACCACAACTCCAACCGACGAAGCCGTTGTTGTAGTTGAATCAAACATTACTACCAATACAACCTGGTCAAGTGACAAAGTTTATCAATTAGGTGGTAGAATCACCGTTACTTCTGGTGCTACTTTAACCATCCAACCCGGAACCATCATCAAAGGTGAAGCTGGAACAGGTGCCAATGCAACAGCTCTTTTAATTGCCAGAGGTGGTAAATTAATGGCCGAAGGTTCTGCTACCAAACCAATCATCTTTACTTCTGTTGCCGATGAAATCATGCCCAAAGATATTACCGCTGGTAATTTCGCTAGCCCTAACCTCACTCCCGATGTAAATGGATACTGGGGTGGTGTTTTAGTTTTGGGTAAAGCTAAAATCTCAGCTTCTAACGATGCTGGTGATGTTACCGAAGTTCAAATTGAAGGTATTCCTACTTCCGATCCTAACGGTCTTTACGGTGGATCTGACGATGCCGATAATTCAGGTGTTATCAAATATATCTCTATCCGTCACGGTGGAACCAATATCGGTTCCGGTAACGAAATCAACGGCTTAACCCTCGGTGGTGTTGGTTCCGGTACTGTTATCGAGAACGTCGAAATTGTTGCCAATCAGGACGACGGTATCGAGTTCTTTGGTGGTAAAGTAAGTGTTAAAAACGTAATCTCCTGGAATGTTGGTGACGACGCTTTGGATACTGACCAATCATGGGGTGGAACTCTTGACAATTTCGTTGTTATTACTCCCGGAAACCATTGTTTGGAACTTGATGGTCCGGAAGGTTCATATTCTGCTGGCCACACCATGAAAAATGCTTCTTTCATTACTTCAAGCGATGTTGTTACTTCAACCGACCTTATTAACGTTGATGCCAACTCAATTGTAGCTCTTGATAATTTCTTTTTCACAAATGTTGTAGAAGGACAAAAAATTAACCGTGTAACTGCTGCTGCTGTTTCTTTCAACGAAATCTATATCAATGTTCCGGCCGATTCTTTGGCTAACCATGTACATGGTGATATTCCTGCAGGCGTTCATGCTGGCGGAACTTCCAAAGCTAATGTTTCTGGTTTCACCTGGACTTGGGCTCACGCTGCTGGTGTATTAAGTGGTTTATAATAAAGTTTTGACCGAGATAGTTCAAAGTTTTTAAAGTAATAATAAACAGACCTGATTATAGAAATTATAGTGAGGTCTGTTTTTACATTTTATTCAATATCATTATGAAGCATCTGGTTGTTTTAATATTAGCACTTTTAAGTTTGTTCTCGTTTGCTCAAAATGGGAAAGTCAGAGGAATAGTTATCGACGAATCTACAAATGAAACATTAGTTGGTGTTGCTGTTATAGTGAGTGGAACCACCAGCGGAACTTCCACCGACCTCGATGGTGCTTTTAGTTTAGATTTGGAACCCGGAACCTATACCCTTCAGATTTCTTACATTTCTTTTCAAACCATCACCATGGAAGGTGTGGTTGTTAAGCCGGGCGAAGTCGCCAATTTCCCCGACATCAGGCTCAAAGGTGCCGATTTCGAATTGCAGGAAGTGGTGGTGAAAGCAGAAATTGTTAAAACTTCGGAGTTGTCGCTCATGTCTATGAAGCGCCAAAGCTCCATAATGCTCGATGGTATCTCATCATCGAAAATGCAACTCACAGGCGATGCCACAGCCGTGGATGCCGTGAAACGCGTAACCGGAGTTTCCATTGAAGGGGGTAAATATGTATATGTGAGAGGCCTCGGCGACCGCTACTCCAAAACTACCCTCAATGGTCTCGACCTTCCTGGTCTGGATCCCGATAGAAATACACTCCAAATGGATATTTTCCCCAGCAACCTCATCGACAATATGATGGTGAGCAAGAATTTCTCCGCCGAATTACCCGCCGATTTCACCGGGGGTATGCTCAATGTAGAAACCAAAGGATTCCCCGAAGATAAAACCACCAATTTTTCCATAAGCGGAGGTTATAATCCATCCATGCATTTCAATGGAGATTATATAACCTACAATGGTGGAAAGCTTGATTTTCTTGGTTTCGACGATGGAACCAGAGCCCTGCCAGACAAGGCCGGAAATAAAGTAATCCCAAATCCTGTGAGTGGTGCTTCAGCAACAGAAATCACCGATTTTGTTAAGAGCTTCGACCCCAATCTCGGTGTTATTCAAAAAAATAGCTTAGCCGATTTCAGCGCTTCCCTCACTTTGGGAAATCAAATCGACCTCAAAAAGAAAGATGACGAAGAAGATGGTAAAAAATTAGGTTATATCGTGTCCCTTAGTTATAAAAACGAAACCAATTTCTTCGATGATGTCACCTATGGCGAATATCAGAAATGGCTCGACCCAGATAAATATGATTTGAGATATGCCACCATTCAAAAGGGTAAAATAGGCGAAAACAACGTATTGATGGGTGCCCTCGTCGGTATTGCACTCAAAGGAAAACTGAATAAATTCCGCTTTGTGGCCATGCACCTGCAAAATGGCGAAAGCAAAGTCGGTTTATTTGATATCATAAATGATGGTGCTGCTGTTGGTCAATCGGGCTATCATGCCATCAGCCATAACCTGGAATATGGTCAGCGCTCGTTGAGCAATGTCTTGTTTCACGGCGAACATGTATTGGAAAAATCTAATATTGATATTGAGTGGAAATTGTCACCTACCTATTCCACCTCATCCGATCCGGATATCCGCCGAACTGCTTTTACTCTGGAAACCACCGATACCACATTTATGGCAGGTGCAGGGGGGAATCCTTCGCGTATTTGGCGTAGCCTCAACGAGTTAAATGTAACAGCAAAAATAGATGCGGTAAAGAAATATGAATTTCTGGGCGAAAAAGCCCGGTTTAAAATGGGTCTTATCCATGTGTTCAAATATAGGAATTACGAGATTCTTAAATTCGATATGCAGTTTACCGGAGCTCAAAACTGGACTTCCTACGATCCCAACGATGTGTTAGACGCCGATAATATTTATCCCAATCGTCCCAATGGTGTGTATTACCAATCTGGTAACAACTACCCAAATCCAAATGAATATCAGTCGAGTGTGAACAATTCAGGTTTCTATGCTTCCAACGAAATTCTACTTTTCGACGGATTTAAAACCATCATTGGTCTCAGAGTTGAGAACTTTGTTCTTCGCCATACCGGACGCGACCAAACATATGCCAGCGGCGATGAAATCAATGGTAAAAACCTAAAAAATGAAGTCGTATTATCTTCATTAGATTTGTTTCCATCAGTGAATTTGATTTATCAGCTCACCGATGCTCAAAATCTAAGAGCATCCTATTCCAGAACCATTGCCCGCCCATCGTTCAAGGAGGTTTCCTATGCTCAGATAATCGACCCCATAACCAACAGAATTTTCAACGGTAGTTTGTTTGTTTACTCCGATTGGGATGGTAAACTCACCGAAACCCGCATCGATAATATCGACTTGAGATGGGAGTATTTTGGCGACAAAGGCCAATTGGTATCTTTGAGTGGCTTCTACAAAAAATTCGACCGCCCTATCGAGCTTGTTCGTATCCCCGAACAGCAAACCAGCACCGAATATCAACCCCGCAATGTGGGAGATGGAACTTTGTATGGACTGGAATTTGAATTCAGAAAGAATTTCGGTTTCATTTCACCCTTTATGAGCTATTTCAATATTGGCGGAAACCTGACTTTGGCTAAATCAATCATTGCCATGACCGATGCCGAATTCCGCTCACGTAAAACTTACCAAAAAACCGGAGAAACTATCGAAGACACCAGAGCAATGGCAGGCCAGTCGCCTTATGTGGTGAATGCCTCATTGACCTATGAAAACCCGGAGCTGGGAGTCGAAACCGGATTCTTCTACAATGTAAAAGGACCAACCCTCTATGTGGTGGGACTGGGAATCTACCCCGATGTTTATGTGGAACCTTTTCACAGCTTGAACTTCGGATTTAATAAAAAGATTGGTAAAAGCCAAAAAGCATCCATCAACATGAAAGTAAGTAATATTCTCGGAAGCAAAATCGAAAGCGTTTACAAATCGTATAATGCCGAAAATCAGATTTATAGCAGTATAAACCCCGGAATGTCCTTTGGACTTGGTTTCAGCATGCGACTCTAACAGGAAATTGCAATAATAGATTGGGGTAATAGGCTGGCTTATTACCCTTTTTTATTTCTTATAATGGATAATAATACTTTTAATAAATATAATTCTTCATAACAAGTAGCTCAACAAATCAGCTTTACAAAACAGAAATCTAAATTCATCACCACTCCCAATATTAATTTATTGGTGCTTAAATAATTGATTAACAATATTTTGTGCGCATCAATTCCAATTTGGATTTTAGCATCCGAAATTTTTTCTAAATTTGCCAACCTGAAAATGGCTGATTTAGCAGAAAAACCAGTAAAAACTGTTTGGTCCCCCAAACTTGTCTGGTCGATTGTCTATTGATGCTCAGTTTCAACTAACAAAAACCAATCAATATAAATGATTATTGGAATAGGTGGCGTAAGCAGAGCCGGCAAAACTACTCTGGCATACAAAATTAGAGAATGGCTGAGTCAAAACGATATGATTCTTTTGCATCAGGATAATTTTATTCAACCTTTGGATAAAATGCCCCACGTAAACGATCATATTGACTGGGAACATCCCGGCTCGCTCGATTTCGATGCCCTACTCAAAAGTATTAGCGAAAACAAAGGGATTCATAAATATGTGGTTGTGGAAGGTCTTATGGCTTTTTGGAATCCCAAAATTCTGGCTTTGATGGATAAAAAAATCTATATCAGGATTTCTAAAGAATCCTTTTTTTCACGAAAAACCATCGATAAGCGCTGGGAAAAAGAACCTCAGTGGTATTTGGAACATATCTGGAACAGTCATTTTGTTTACGGGTTGCTGCCCCATGGCGAAGCCAATGTTTTACAACTCGATGGCGAATCGTGCTGCATCGACGAAATGACTAAACAGTTTCTCGGAATTAACTTATAATTAAACATATGATTACAAAAGATATAACAATCGAAGACCTGGTGAACGATTACCCGTTTTCTGTAAAATACCTGTCGAAGCAAGGCATTCGCTGTATTGCCTGTGGTGAACCTATCTGGGGAACCCTCGAAGAAGCTGCTCAGGAAAAGGGTTTCGATGACGAGAAAATCAATTTTTTTGTCGACGAGCTCAACAATATGAATACCCCGAATTCTTAGTCACCTTCGTGCGCTGCCTTATCTTTTTTACCTAACTTTGATGGCAACTAAAACACAATACCATGCAATGGAGGGTTAAAAAAGAATGCCATCATCTCACCTGGAAAGCCAAAGGCATTGTACTTGTTTTTCTTGCTCTTTCCTTTTGGCTTCTGTTGTTGAATGCCTATGGGTTTTTATCTCCCCAAAAACCAGTAGAAAGCCGGATATTGGTCATCGAAGGCTGGATAAATGATTATGCTTTGGAAGAAAGCCTACGGATTTTTCGAAAAGGCCACTACGATCATATGATTATCACAGGCGGCCCTTTGAACGCCGGCTATCTGATTATGAACTATATGTCCACCGCCGAAATAGCCCACAAAACACTGCTGCATTTGGGCGCAAATCCCGATAGTATGAGCATGGTGAGTCGCGATTTGGTATGGCGTGAGCGAACCTATCAAACGGGTTTGGAGCTAAAAAAATTCATGGAAGCCAATTTCCCCAAAGTGCACAGTTTCAATATGATCTCACTGGGCGCCCACAGCCGAAGAAGCTGGATGCTTTTCCGAAAGGCCATGCCAAACTACGATATTGGAATAATAACCATAGAAGAAAAACTCTACGATACCTCTGCCTGGTGGAAATCAAGCAAGGGGTTTCGTACAGTATTTACCGAAGGAGTTGGTTTTTTATATTCAAAATTTTTCTTTTTCCCTTAAGGGTTTGGTATTATTATTTGTTTAATTTAGGCAAGTTGTTTCCTTATATATATGATTGACAAGTTAAGTAGATAAACGTTGAAAATTATTAGAATTCTTCTGCTGCTATTTTTATCGTCCAGTTTCATTAACCTTTCCGCTGATGACAATATTCGTTATGTCGATAGCTTAAAAAACATTACCGAAACAAGCTCCAACAATGCCGAAATTTGCAAGGCTTACATTCAACTTTGCTGGATTCAACGGGGTCGCGATACGGAAATGGCCACTCAATATGGGCTTTCTGCTCTGAAAATCATTAAAAGTCATCCGGAATTAGATTCACTAAAACCAGAAGTTTATAATTATCTGGGGCTCGTAAGCCGCAATAAAGGCGAGTATAATGTTGCCATCAACTATTATTTCGATGCCCTGGAGCTGGCCAAAAAATACAATATCGAATTGCAATTGGCCTATAGCCACAACAATCTGGGGGGAATATTTACCATCAAAGGCGATTATGACAATGCCATCAAGCATTTGACCGATGCCATGCATTTCTTCAATCAAACTGGCAACATCGAAGGCATGGGCTATGTGTCAGTCAATTTGGGAAATCTCAACCGCCATTTTCAGAATTATCAGGTGGCCATCCAGCATTTCGACGATGCCATAAAATACAAACTATCTATCAACGATACCATTGGGGTGGCCACGGCGCTCAATCTCAAGGCCATCAGTTATTTTACCATAAGGAATTTCGAAAAAGCCCGAATCATATACGAAGATTTACAGGTTAGGTACACCGGAAATCTGGATGACAGAGGCCTCGCTTCGGTGAATTATTATCTGGGGGAAATAGAACTGAAAAATAAAAAGTTTGCCCGGGCTCTGGAGTTTTTTATGGAATCGTATCATCTGAATTTTAAAAATCAAAACCGGCAGGGTCAAGCTTTGGCGTTGGTAAATATTGGTCTTACACATCATTATCTATCGAATAGAACCGAAGCCGATGCCAAAATGAATGAAGGATTTCTGGTGGCAAAAGAAGTGGGAGACTACGAAGCCCTCCTGCATACTCATCAAAATTATTCGCTGATTTATGCCGAAAGGGGCGATTTTAAAAAAGCCCTGGAACATCAAAAGGAGTATGCCGATTATGTAATTAAAAAAAATAACTACGAAACCCGGGAACGTATTGCAACCCTTCACATCAACAACGAACTGGAAAAACAGGATGCTACCAATCAGCGACTCAACCAAAAGGTAACAGAAACCGAAGAATCTCTCAGCCGGCAAGCCAGCCACAGCTTTAAATACAAGTTTATACTTGCCGCATGGGTGCTCTTCAATATCTTACTGCTCATCTATATTTATCTACTCACCCGTAAAACTAAGATTCATTTGGTTGATAATGAAGAACTTTCACGCTCCAACATCATGTTGAAGGAAGCCAATCAAACCCGCGATCGCTTCTTTAGCATCATTGGCCACGATTTAAAAAACCCCTTCAACTCTGTTTTAGGTCTCTCCAGTCTGCTGGTCGACGAGTGGGAATCCATCAATAACGACGAAAAACGAATCATTCTCAACGAAATTAACATCACAGGTCATGTTCTCTATGAGCTCATGGATAATCTGTTGCTTTGGGCCAAAAATCAATCTCACTCCTTGCAATGTATTCCATCACCATTCAATATCAACGAATATATTATTGATGTTTACGAGCTTTTCCGCAATCAGGCCACTTTCAAAGAAATCCACATCAAGCTCAATATTGGAAACTCAAACATAGTTTTTGCCGACCCCAACATGATTAATACCATTCTGCGAAATCTCATGAGTAATGCCGTAAAATTTACCAGAAAAGGCGGGAAAATTCAAATTGATATTAAATCGGGGCCCGGTGAGCTGGAATTCAATATCACCGATAGCGGAAAGGGAATCCTGCCGGAAGACCTCAAGCGAATTCTCGACAATAAGGAGAATGTGTCAACACCTGGCACTGCCAATGAAACTGGTACCGGACTTGGATTGCTGTTGGTGCGAGATTTCGTGACTCTAAACAAAGGCGTTTTTTGGGTGGAATCGAAGGTTGGCGTTGGAAGCAAATTCTGTTTCACCTTGCCCTATCGCCCATAACAATATAACTGCCTTTGCGCACCCCCCGGAAATAATTCACGCTGTTTTTCGGGTACTCATTAACATTTTTTTTAGCATCCTTTCCCACATTCCGTCTATATTTGTTCAAAAAAAATTTCTATGCTTTTTGAAGCTAAAAACATCGTTAAAACCTACGCGGCTCACAGAGCTTTGAACAATGTGAGCATTGCTGTACCGGAACAAAGCATCTTCGGATTGCTGGGCCCCAATGGCGCCGGAAAAACCAGTCTCATTCGAATTATTAATCAAATCACAGCCCCCGACTCGGGTGAATTGCTGTTTAATGGCAAAAAACTGGTTTCCGAAGATGTTTACCGCATTGGTTATCTGCCCGAAGAACGCGGGTTGTATAAGAAAATGAAAGTGGGCGAACAGGCCATTTATCTGGCTCAACTCAAAGGACTCACCGAATCTCAGGCCCGAAAAGAGCTCAAAATCTGGTTCGAAAAATTCGAAATTGCCGACTGGTGGAATAAAAAAGTAGAAGACCTCTCTAAAGGGATGGCACAGAAAATCCAATTCATTGTCACCATTATCCACAAACCAAAATTGCTCATTTTCGATGAGCCTTTCAGCGGTTTCGATCCCATCAATGTAAATCTTCTTAAGCAGGAAATTCTAAACCTCCGCAACGAGGGAACCACCATCATCTTCTCCACCCACAATATGGCTTCGGTAGAAGAAATTTGCGATCATATTGCTCTCATTAACAAAGCCCAAACCATTCTCGACGGACAAGTTGCCGAGATTAAAGAGCGATTTAAACAGCATATATTCGAGCTTCAGGTTCAGGGAAATATTGAAACACTGGAGCAGGAGCTGAAGTCGAATTTCATCATCGAAAGCTCTGAAGTCAATTCCCAAGGGCAAAACATGCGAATTAAAATGGAATCGCATTTCACTTCCAACGATTTATTAAAAGTCGTAATGAAACATGCTGAAATTCAAAATTTTAAAGAGCTTTTACCCAGCATGAACGATATTTTTATCCAAATGGTTCAATCACAACGCTAAAAAGAACAGGTTATGAACAAAATATTTCTCATCATTCAGCGCGAATACCTAACCCGGGTAAAGAAAAAATCTTTCATCATCATGACCTTTCTGGGGCCTGTACTCATGGCTCTTGTTTGGATTGTTCCAATCTATCTTTCAACCATGAGTACCGATGTAAAAGTGATTTCGGTTCTCGACGAAAGTGGCATCTTTTACGAAGGGCTCACCGGCGACGAAAACACAAAATTCATCAAAGCGGTTCCCAATCTCGAAGAAGCCAAAGAAAATCTGTTGAAATCAGACGATTATGCGCTTCTCTACATTCCGCTTCCCGAAGCCAGCTTGCCCACTTCCGCGGTTATTTATTCCAATGGTCAGGCCAGTTTAGATGTGAAAACCTACATCAAAAACACCATGAAACGATTGGTGGAAGATGAAAAGCTCAGGCTTCAGGGCATAGATCGCGATGTGCTCCGCTCCATTCAAACCAATATCTATGTAAGTGCTGTAAAGCTTGACAGCGCTGGTGCCGAAGAAAAATCGTCGGTCGAAATTAACATGATTGTGGGGTTATTTTCTGCTATTCTCATCTATTTTTTCATCTTCTTGTTTGGAGCTCAGGTGATGCGTGGCGTTATTGAAGAAAAAACCAGCCGCGTTATCGAAATCATTGTTTCCTCTGTAAAGCCTTTTCAGCTCATGATGGGAAAAATTGTGGGTATAGCTTTGGTTGGTCTAACTCAGTTTCTTCTTTGGGTGGTGCTTACCCTCATTCTGGTGAGTGGTTTTCAAATGGTTTATGCCGATGCTTTTAAAGCCGCCGATCCGGTTCCAACCTATACTTCGCAAGGACTTTTTCCAAACGAACCCGAGAAACAAACCGAAGAATCTGAATCTGTTCAGGATGAAACAGTTAGTACCATGATCGAAGGGGTTATGTCCATCAATTTCCCCCTGGTTCTATCGTCTTTCGTTTTCTTCTTTTTGGGGGGATATTTGCTCTATGCTGCTCTTTTTGCAGCCATTGGCTCGGCGGTCGATAGCGAAGCCGATACGCAACAATTCATGATGCCCATCACCATTCCGCTCATTCTCAGCATCGTAATGGCGCAATTTGTTATCAACGATCCCAGCGGAAGCGTGGCTTTTTGGTTTTCTATGTTCCCACTCACTTCGCCCATCATCATGATGCTTCGTATTCCTTTTGGGGTGCAGGTTTGGGAACTGGCTCTCTCTGCAACATTACTCATTGCGGGTTTTCTCTTCACCACCTGGATGGCCGGAAGAATCTACAGAACCGGAATTCTGATGTATGGCAAAAAAGTAAACTACAAGGAACTTTATAAATGGTTCTTCTATAAAGCTTAGGCTGCTGTTTACTCACAGATTTTCTTTCAAAGGTGAACGCCACTAAAAATGGTAAATTCACTGAAACAAATTTTGCCATCTCACTGAGATAGATTCTTTACTTTTGCCGAAAAATGTATCATGCGTAATTCTTTGTTATTGCTTGTATTATTGAGTTTTAGTCTTTCGTCGAAAGCTGCATACAGCGACTATTTTCTGAATAAAACCATGAGAATCGACTATATCCATGCGGGAAATAGTCACAGCGAATCTTATTTCGTGCAGCAAATAAAAATGGAACCTTTTTGGGGGGGATCTAATAAAAATCTCCTCGATACCTTCAAATATGGCGATTATTTCTTCGAAGTTTATGATGCCGAAACCCATGTGTTAATCTATTCCCGTGGCTATAGCACCCTCTTTGGCGAATGGCAAACCACCGACCAAGCCAAAGCCATCCAAAAGTCGTTCTACGAAGGCATTCGCTTTCCTTTTCCCAAAAATAAAGTGGTTGTAAAATGGTACTCCCGCGATTGGGATGGGGTTTTTCAACTTAAAATGGAACTGCCCGTCAACCCTAAAAACTATTTCATCGACCCATCTTTGCCGGCTCCTTATCCCGTTTATCAGACATTGAATTCCGGAAACCCCCGACAGAAAGTCGATATTGTCATTCTGCCCGATGGCTATGCCGCCGACGAGATGGACAAGTTTAAAGCTGATTGCGATAAATTTACCGAAGAACTATTTAAATATCAACCTTATACTCAATACCGCAAACATTTTAATATCTGTGGAATTCTGGCGCCAAGCCAGGAAAGCGGAAACGATATTCCTGCCGATTCTGTTTGGAAAAACACGCAACTTAGCTCTGCCTTTTATACCTTCGATAGCGAAAGATATTGCATGACCGAAGATTACAAATCGGTTCTCGATCTTTCTGCCAATGCACCTTGCGACCAGATTTATATTTTGGTGAACAATACAAAATATGGGGGAGGAGCCATCTACAATTTTTATAATCTCAGCGTAAACTCCAATGCCCAGGCAGGTAAGATTTTTATTCATGAGCTGGGCCACGGTTTTGCCGGATTGGGCGACGAGTATTTTAACAGTTCCACAAGCTACAACGAGTTTTATAATCCGGCTGTAGAACCCTGGGAACCCAATATCACCACTCTTGTGAATTTCGACTCCAAATGGAAAAACTTACTCAGCCCCCAAACGCCCATTCCCACACCCGATACCGAAGAATTTAATCAGGTTTTGGGAGTTTACGAAGGGGGTGGCTATGTGGCTAAAGGCGTTTTTCGTCCCCGCAGAGATTGCCTCATGAATTCCTTTAAAGGGGCAATGTTTTGTGAAGCTTGCCACGAAGCAATCATTAAAATGATTCTATTTTATTCTGAATAACACGGATTTTCCATTAATTTAGCTCCATAACCTGATAATTTTGTAAAATTAAACCGACATCATATGCAAATTAAAAAACTAGATCAAATGTTCGACGTGCTGAAGAGCCGCGAAAAGAAAATCCTTGTGGCTGCTTATGCCAACGACCATCACACCATTGGTGCTGTAAATATGGCGGTGGACATGGGAATTGTGGATGCCATTCTGGTCGGCGACCTGGAGACCATGAAGAAAATTTGTCTGGAAGAAGGTATCGATGCCGGCAAGTTCGAATTTGTTCACGAGCCCGATGGCCAAAAAGCAGCCAACAGAGCCTGCGAGTTAATCAACAGTGGCCGAGGAAATCTCATCATGAAAGGATTGGTGAGCACCGACCAGTATATGCGCGCCATTCTGAATAAAGAAACCGGATTGATGCCCCCAAAAGCCATTCTTACCCACGTTACCGTAATGGAAACTCCAAACTACCATAAATTGCTGGTTGTGGGCGATGTAGCCATTATTCCCCAGCCCGAGTTTCACGAAAAAGTTGCCATAGCCAATTATCTCATCAAGACTGCCAAAGCTCTTGGAATCGAAAAGCCCAAACTGGCGGTATTGGCTGCTTCGGAGCAGGTTTCTACCAAAATGCAAGCCGGCATCGACGGAGCGTTAATGTCGAAAATGGCTGAGCGCGGGCAAATTAAAGGTGCTTATGTCGACGGCCCCCTCAGTCTCGATTTGGCAATTGACAAAGAAAGTGCCGAGATAAAACAAGTGGGTGGCTCTGTGGCTGGCGATGCCGATTGTATTCTGTTCCCCAATATCGAATCAGGAAATGTTTTCTATAAAGCAAACACCAAGCTCTCTAAAGGCGAACAAGGTGCCATTGTAGCCGGGGCCAAAGTTCCCGCTGTTCTAAGCAGCCGTGGCGATAGCGTTCAAACTAAACTCTATTCCATTGCCTTAGCTGCTTTACTGGCTTAATAGCGAAAGTGCTCATTGAAAATTATCCCTTTACCTTAAAATAAATTCGTGATGAATAATAGCGATGGCGTAAGAATAATTGCAATTAACCCGGGCTCTACCAGCACTAAAATTGCTGTGTATATAGAAGATACTCCAGTCCTGGTAAAAAATATTGTGCATTCTAAAGAAGATTTGGATCGCTTTGAACGAATCACTGACCAGTTTCAATATCGGAAAGATTTAATCTGGAATGTGCTCAGAGAAGCCGAAATCCGAATCGATCTTGTCCGCGCTGTGGTGGGAAGGGGTGGACTTGTAAAACCCATAGAATCTGGAGTTTACCTTGTCAATGATCGGCTAAAGGATGACCTGATCCACAGCCCCATGGGTGCGGAACATGCTTCGAACCTTGGGGGGCTTATTGCCGACGATTTGGCTCGTTCGCTGCCCAACGCCATTGCCTATATTGCCAATCCTGTGGTGGTCGATGAGCTCGATGAGATTGCCCGTTTCTCGGGTCATCCACTGTTACCCCGTGTATCTGTTTTCCACGCCCTCAATCAAAAAGCGGTGGCCCGTCAACATGCCAAATCGGTGATGCGGAAATACGAAGACATGAATCTAATTGTGGTACATCTGGGCGGCGGAATCACAGTCGGAGCCCATAAAAAAGGCCGTGTGGTCGACGTAAATCAAGGCCTCGATGGCGATGGCCCTTTCTCCCCCGAAAGAACCGGCTCTCTCCCTGTTGGCGCACTCATAAGACTTTGCTACAGCGGGAAATACACCGAAAAACAAGTGCTGAAGATGAACAAGGGCGAAGGTGGTTTGGTGGCCTATCTGGGTACCAATTCAGCCTACGAAGTGGAACAAATAATGATGAACGGCGATGCACAAGCCAAACTTGTCTACGAAGCCATGGCCTATCAGGTGGCCAAGGAAGTGGGTTCCATGTTTGCTGTTCTTAAAGGCGATGTCGATGGAATTCTAATCACCGGTGGAGTAGCCCACAGCAAGTGGTTCGTTAACCAAATTAGCGAACGGGTTTATAAAATGGCACCCATTCACGTGTATCCGGGTGAAGATGAAATGAGAGCTTTGGCATTCAATGGTTTGCGGGTAATTAAGGGAGAAACCGAAGCCAAAATCTATACATAGAATTTGGCATATTGTTATTCATAAGGCTATCAACGCTTTTTGAACCAGTGATGCTTGTCGTTCTTGTCTTCTTCACTTTTCTTCTTTTTCTTTGACTTTTCATTAGGTTTTCCTTTTTTCAAAATGGTATCCTTCAAGCCCGAAAACAGCGATTTCCACAAATAACTGAAAACACCTTTGTGGTGTTCCCGCTCAAAATAGATATGTGCATCGTATAATTTCCCCCGTTTATTTGGATTTTGTTCCGGAATTACGGTGTTAGCCACAAAATCTAGAATTTTCTGCTCTTTTTTCAATCCCGTTTTCTCATCTTCTTTCAGCATGGCAATTTCCAAATCGTGGTATTGAAGAGTTAAAGTTCCCTGCGATTTTTCTTTATCGGCTATGGCATCAAAAACAAGCTGATCCACCATGCCTTCACGAATGGTTATGGATGCATTGTCCACAGTTATTTCATTCAATGACTTGAGCGGCAGGGAAGCCATATGCCCCGAAAAATGAAACTGGTCACTGTCCAACGGGAAAGTGAATTGAGCTCTTATATGACCTTTGCCATAGATGTTGCCTTCCGCCTGAGCAACCATATCATCTCCGTTTATGTAGTTTTCGGTATTCCCCACATGGGTCATTTCTAATTTGATATCGTTCAGGTGTACCTTCCCGCTTTTATCCGCATTAACCCCCAACTCCTCGTAGGTCACATTTACATTGTCGGCCACAATTCTTTCTATTTCAAACTTTTGCTTTAATCCCCGAAGTGCTTCCTGCGGAAGTTTTGTCCGTTTATTGAGATCCATCGGCCTGTTTTTATCGCGGTAAACCTCCAGCTCCAAGCCCGAAATTTTCACTTCGGCAAGAGCCAAAATATGGTCACTTAAAAAGCACTGAAAATCTATTTGCTTCACTTCCAAATTGTCGATTTTAATATCAAACCTGTCCGATTGATAAGGATGCTCGCGTGCAAACTCCGTCTTGCCCAAAAGCGGTTTAATAGAAATGTCGCTGAATTTTAAACTTAGTGTCGGATAATCTAAATCAAATACCTGCACTGCAATATCATATTCGCCTTTGGGGTCGCGGAATTGAATTTTATTAATGTCGAGCTTCACATCTTTCACCTGAATAGCATCAGCAAAAGAATTATGTTTGTTCGGATTTATCACCGGCTCAACAAGTTCCAGTTCCAAATCGTCGAAAGAAACCATGGGAAGGTCACCCTGAACCTGATAGTAATTTAAGCTCATGTCCTGAATTTTTATACTCTTTAGTGCCAATAAATCCACGGGATTTTTCAATTTCACACTGTCATTTTTCAGCGCGGAACCCATATAATTCTCATTCCTGAATATTTCAATTTGGGGTTTTATAATTTCGATATTGTCAATAGCTACCTTTTTCTCCCTGATAAATTTCATCACATCTACATTCGAAATGGATATTTTTTCAATGCTGATATGTGCCAATGTTCTGTGAAAAACATATTTTTCAAGGCTTTCAGCAGTTGAATCGGGATATATCTCTATGTCTTTGAGCATGATACCCATATTGATTACGTTAAAATGTCCATCATTGACTTTGACTTTGTAAATACCGGCTATCTTAGTGTTATCTAGTTTGTTGGCAATATATTTTTTGATATAAGGACCTGAGTATAAATACAATAGTCCGTTGCCAATAATAAACAGTATCAGAATTGCGCTAAAGATTTTTAGAAGTTTCTTCATAAAAGAGATGGTTATTTAAAATAAAAGTCCAAATTTAAACGATATTGGCAATTCAGACCAGGCTTTCAGTTTTTTTCTAAAACTATGCAAAATGAACATTCACAACGATAT
The DNA here is from genome assembly GCA_020718205.1 of Draconibacterium orientale. Classification (GTDB taxonomy): domain Bacteria; phylum Bacteroidota; class Bacteroidia; order Bacteroidales; family UBA12170; genus UBA12170. Next base: position 2,171 of record DYSN01000064.1, on the reverse strand, counting down.
AATAACCTGCTATAATCCCAAAAATTACTTTAAGGATGGTGCCACTTAGGAAGCCAATAAAACTCCCAACAGCAGCTCGTAAAGCTTTGTTAAAGTCCATCCCGCCCAAAAGCTCACCAATCAAAGCTCCCAAAAAAGGACCCACAATCATTCCAATCGGTGGAAAAAGAAATATTCCGGCCACAAGTCCTATGGCACTTCCCCAAACCCCATATTTGCTTCCCCCCATTTTTTTAGTTCCTAAAATGGGAATTATTTGATCGACCACCGACACAACTACGGTCAGCAAAAGCCATATGCCAAGAAATTTCAGTGTAAATGGCTCAGTCGATGTGAAATACAAACTCACCAAACCAAGAAAAGAGAGGGCCGGACCAGGTAAAAGTGGAAGAATGGCGCCGGCTATTCCAAGAATCATAAGCGCAATGGCTAAAAGCGATAGGAAAATATCCATGGGTTTCTTTATTGGTTGAACAATTCGTTTACTTTTCTTGTTTCTCCAGAATATAAACTTCCAGAATTTTACATGAGCCTTGTGGATAGAGCTCTATCTTTTCCAGTAAGGCCGGTATCAAAAGGCTTTCGCCCGCTTTTATAAGGCCACTGTTTCCCAACTCATCCTTATAACTGAATTGACCTTCTATGCAAAGCAGAATCACAAAACTGTCCAATTCTACATAATTCTTTTCCAGATTGCGGGTCAAATGCAACAAATTAGTGGTAAAAAATTTCGTGTCAACAATGGGGGAGGTTATATTTGGCGATTGGTTATATGGAGTTTTATAGTTGTCATAGAGTTGAAAGTCAATGGCATCCATGGCTTCTTCCAGATGCAGTTCTCTCGCTTTCCCTTTGTCATCTACCCGATCCCAATCGTAAATGCGGTAGGTAGTATCAGAAGTTTGTTGAATCTCTGCCAAGAGAATGCCAGGCCCCAGAGCATGAACTCTTCCGGATGGCATAAAAAACACATCGCCAACTTTTACATCTTCAAAATTCATGATGTCGGGCAGTTTTTTATCTGCAATGGCTTTCATGTAAATTTCCTTATCTACTTTCTGGCTGAAACCTGCAATGAGCTTCGAGTCGGCTTCTGCATCAAGGATATACCACATCTCGGTTTTTCCCCCCAAAAGTCCTCGCTCCTGAGCCAGCTCGTCGTCGGGATGAACCTGAATCGACAGCCAGTCTTCTGCATCAAGAATCTTGACCAATATGGGAAATACATCTCCAAATTTCTCGTAAACCGGGCTGCCTACCAAGTCGTCCATATAAATTTCAACCAGCTCATTGAGCGAATTGCCTTCCAGAAAACCATTGGCCACCTCACTTTGCTCCGATTCATAACCCGATAAACTCCACAGTTCGCCACAATTGTTGAGCCCCGGCAATTGAAATCCAAGTTTGTTTTTTATTCTTTGTCCTCCCCAGATTTTCTCTTTGAAAATGGGATTAAATTGAAGTGGATATAACGACTGATTCATAGTTGTGACTTTTTTGGGCTAACCCCGATTAATGATTCTCAAATATACTAAAAAAGCCGACTAAAAAAGCCGGCTTTCGAATTTGAATGATTTAAATCTATTTAATAATATGTATTTTCTCGGTGGTTACTTGTCCATTAATCTCTAAATGAACAAAATACACACCGCTTTCAAGTCCTTCGGTGTTCAAGTCGAATTTATTGTTTCCGGCGGAAAGTGCTCCTCTGTAAACTTCTATCACTTTTTTACCAATGATATTATAAACTCCCAAATGAACGATGCTTTGTTCCGGCAGTGTAAATTCGATATTTGACTTGTCGAAAATGGGGTTCGGGTATACTTTAATTTCACCTAAAGCCGGAACTAAATCTAATTTCATTACATCGTCAAAGGCAAATTCAGCCGATGTTGCAAACTTAAAATCATTGGTTCCTTGCCAGATAACCTGGGTGCTGCTGTTCACTATCTTATAGAAACCACCGTCTAATCCGTTTCCGCCGGCATCGTAAATAGTGAAGGTAAAGCAATCGTTTCCAGTCCACTCAAAGGGCTCTAAAAATATGGATGTCATAGAATAGGGGCCTCCCGATGCAATAATTTCGCCTGCACTGTTTTTAATATCCCAGGTGGTTTCTTCAGGATTACCATCTGTCAATATAGCCACTTTGCAGTTTTGGGGCATATAGG
>DYSN01000173.1 GCA_020718205.1 Draconibacterium orientale | reverse complement strand
CGACATCTCAAAGAGTATCCACGCCCGCCCATCCGCAGGTAACGCTAGCCGTTGGGCGCTTCCTTGCAAAGTAAAAAACACCGATGGAGAGGCAATGAATAATCTAGTCAATAAAATTATTATCTTTGCAACAATAACTATTTTCTTTCTAAGTGGATGTGGAACATCCACTCTTGCATCCCCAGCATCTAACCCAACAACCACATTAACTTTTACTTCCGTTCCAACTTCAACCCCGATATTTACCCCAACCCCAACCTTTACTCCGACTCCGATTCCTGTCAGCATAAAAGACGCAATTGCCAATGGTACTTTTTCTGAAATAAAAACCTTCGGAAAAGGATTTGTCATTCAAAGTATTTTCTCTCCAGATGGCTCTCAATATATTGCAGTTACTTCACACGGAATTTATGTGTATGACGCAAAAAATTGGCAGGAAGTAAAATATATTCCAATTCCCACTGAGGCGGCTATCAGTGAAATTGATATATCTTCTGATGGACATATTTTCGCAACTGGCGACATCGCTGGCAACGTAACTTTCTGGAATACTAAAACATGGGACATTTTACATAGTGTTAATGTCTACAAAGGACAAATCACTAGATTGAAAATATCTCCCGATGGGATAAACTTTGTTGCAGTTGGAGACAATAAAGTAATCAGCGTTTGGGACTTGCACAATGGAACTCTGATCAATTTGCAAGAATCAAAAGGTAAAGTAGGTTCTATCAACTATTCAGCAGATGGGCAATGGATACTTAACTCAGAAGAGTCTCCATATGGATATCTAAAAATTCGGAAAGCCTCAAATCTTGAAATTATAAACAGCCTTAACGGCTTTCGAGAAAATTTTGATATGAACTACCCCAATTATCCTACTTACCCAAATTACGCAGTTTCTCCATTCACAAACTTGGTTGTATTATTAGATGATGGAAAATTGGTTATCCAGAATTTGGACAACGAGAAAATATTGGCAGTATTGCCAACTGAATATTCATGGTGGTCTGAAATCACCCATTGGGTTTTTCTTGACAAATCTCAACTGGTTGTCAAAGGTGACCGTTCTGATTTTTTTTATTTGGTGAATCTTCAGACGTTGGATTTAAGAAAAATATCCGCCGACGAACTCTCCGTTATTGCTGGCGGCAATCCACGAGCATTCATTCTTACTAAAGAAAGAGAAATTCAGGAGATTGGATTTGAACCAATTATGCGGTACACCCCAGAACTTATCACGCCGAATGGTAAAAACCTTATCTTGAAAGATTGGTCATACGACTCTATGATGGGCATCAGAAATATAGGTTCAATGGAATTGCAGCAAGAAAATTCGATGGTCAAGCCTTTGCAGATAGGGGAGGGCAACGTAACATACTTCACAATGAAGAACGAAAATCTTATTGTAATAAAATGCGGTAGAGGCAAGGGACTTCTTAATATCTCAGAGATTGGATTAAACGACATGCATGTTATTTCAGAGGCGCAGTTTAGGTATGATGTCAATGACATAATTGAAACAGTAGCGCTTTCGTCTGATGGTTCATTGCTAGCAACGGGTACAGCAGATGGTACTCTCTCCTTATGGAATACAAGTAGTAAGACACAAATTGCCAGTTTTCAAGCTCACAAAATGATTCCTCAAAGATCCACAGCCGACTACCAGGCAATTTCGAGTATTATTTTTTCACCTGATGGCTCCTCATTTGCCACTCGCGGAGTAGACAAGACAATCAAAGTGTGGAACATCAAAGATGGAAAAGAAATAACTTCCATTTCTACTAAAGATGACTACAAGACTTTTATGACTTTTTCTCCAAATAGTAAATATCTCGCCTATGCAAGCGAAAATAGCATTCATATCAAAGCCCTTTATGAGAACACGCCTGAAATTGTATTAAATGGGGATAAGCCCAAATATTATTTCTATTCATTACGATTTTCTTCTGATGGAAGTATGTTAGCCAGCGGATATGGCGGAAGACTTAAAATTTGGTCTATTACCAATCAGTCATTATTAGCGGATATACCAGAACTAGGTGAAGGTATTGATGCTGTTGCCTTCAACCCCGATGACACGCTCCTGTATGTCGCCTCTCAAGATGGAATCGTCAGCATTTGGGGGCATATTCCAAAATAATAAACTATGCCCCACAAGAACGCGCCCAACAAAGCGTGCACCCGACGCTGGGGATTCTGGCGCGATTCCAAGCATTTTCCTACGCCTCAGCCTTTTTCCAGTCGGACGGCGTCCCGCCACCCGCCCCAGCGCGGGTAACGCAAACCGTTAGGCGCTTCGCAATGGCAATAAGGATAAATAAAAAATGGGTAATCTTCCTGAGTCAACAATGAATATATTATTGAGCGGTCTCATGGGTTTTTTGGGCGGTTTACTTACGATACCAATCAATGCCATTGTTACTTGGACACTTAAACGAGATGAAATTTCATTCAAACATAGATTAGATTTAATAGCCAAGAAACAAGAATTAATCCTTCAATATAAATTGGACATGCAAAAATCTGAAGCGGAAGCCAAACGAGCAGTTCAGGCTAAGGCGGGAAGTGTTCAATGAACGGCTATGGAATTGTATTAATTGGAATATTCTTAGGCAGCATTGTTGTTTTAGGCACAACAACTTTTATCTATTATCAGAAAAAAAGATACTTTTATGAAGTAGACTTAGACATTACAAAAGTCGAAAATGAATTGCTAGAGAATATTCGTGAAATTGGAGTAAACAATCTATTAGTAACACCTGCTGGGCAAGAATTACATTCTCTATTAAGCGAAAAAGAATTAATAGCATTGGGAGAAAAGATTACAAGCAAGCCAACAGGCAAGTATGTTGAAGAAATTTTCCATTGGAAAGAAGCCATTTGCACTGGTCTAAGTCTAATTGGCGGAATTGCACTAATTATCAGCGGTCTTATTTACATATTACAGGGTTCACCAGAACAAGTAAACGAAGGAATTTTGAATGGGCTTAGTGGTATATTATTGTTCACGGTATCCGTTGCCGCATTTAATATGACTGATGGTTGGAAACGTGCCAATGATTTACCAACAGGCAAGAAAATAGTAGCGTATTTACCAGTTCTTGCCACAGGAAGCGTTTTTATAGTTTTGCTTGTAGGTTTCTACATCGTTGAAAGCACATTTAAGAACTCTTACAAAGCATAGGTTCTTATTAATAAAACCGCGCCTAACAAAGCGTGCACCTGACGTGTGGGATTCTGCGGCATTTTCAAGCATTTTTCTGGCTTCGGGCTTTTCCTGCTCCCAAACATTATCCACGCCCGCCCACACGCAGGTAACGCAAACCGTTGGGCGTTTGGCTCCAAAATATAACGGGTAAAGCAACAACAAAAGAGAGGTTCTTGAATGTCCGAAAACAATGTTGCAAATATCATAATAGCAGTAATTACGGCAATCGGCTCAATAATCGGTGGCTTTATTGGCGCATACGCTACAATCATAGCCGCTAAAATAAAAGAAGATAAAAAAGAGAATAAAGTCCTCCCCGAAAAAAGCGAAAAAGGTACTTCATGGAAAGGCATATTGACGGGAACTATAATAGGCGCAGTTTTGACTTTCGCCGCGTTATTAGTGTTTGGGTGGCTTCCACTTCCTAAAGGCGAAATCTCAACAGACTCAGTATTATTCAGTGACGATTTTGAAGATGGAAATTCTGATGGATGGAGTGTAATTACAGGAACTTGGGAGGTTGTTCAAGATTCAACTGGTAACTATGTGTATAGAGGAAAAGCAAATAGTTGGGGACTTGTAACGACAGGCTCTGAAAATTGGAAAAACTATGCACTTGAATTCAAAGCAAAAGGCATAGAATCTTTACAACAGGCAGGCGCAAATGATTTTATGGCGGCAAATGTCCGTATCAATTTAGGCGCTACTGGTTGCCAGAGATATGTTGCTCATCTCCATTTCGGCTCTGGCGGAAGTGTACAGTCTGGGAAATATGGTAAAACTTGCTCTGAAGATTGGGATGGACAGCCTTATCAGATAAAATTAGATGAGTGGTATTTGATAAGATATGAAGCAGTTGGAAGCACTCTTAAACTGTATATCAACGAGAAACTTATATCCGTAGACACCGACGACGAATTATCTACTGGCTATATCGGACTTTCTCTCGGTCAAGATGATATTGTTTATTTCGATGATGTTCGTGTTATAGAAATCACAAAGTAATTTATCGCACAGGTTTTAAGGCAATGAGTCTTGCTAACAAAAAACGCCCAACAAAGCGTGCACCCGACGCTGGGGATTCTGGCGCGATTCCAA
>DYSN01000013.1 GCA_020718205.1 Draconibacterium orientale | reverse complement strand
ACCTTCCCGACGTTTCCGTCGGGACGCGATAACCGGACTACGCTATACCCCGTTTTAAAACTTTTGCGGAGAGAGGGGGATTCGAACCCCCGGTACCTTTTTCAAAGTACGACGGTTTAGCAAACCGTTGGTTTCAGCCACTCACCCACCTCTCCAACATGTTTTAGTAAAAATTTTCCAAGAACTATTCCCCCGTTTTGGGGACTGCAAAAGTAGATATATTTTTTATTTGAGCAAATAATTTTATTAAAAATTACATGCCTTCCATTAAAAACTGCAAATCACTTTCGTTGTTCAACTCAAATGGGGTCTTCCCATTTTTGAAAACTCTCAAACTTCTTGAACCATAGTGCTTTATATCATCGCCTTTCACTCTGAAGAAACAACCCTCACGCAACCCTGCCACATAAACTTCTGGATTGATAGCGATAAACTCGTTGATTCTTTGCTCGCGGGTCTCGCCTCCATGTCCTTCCGGATGCGCATCGAGGTAATGCGGATTGATTTGAAATGGAATTACATTCAACCCCTGAAAGCTTACAGGCTCAATAATGGGCATGTCGTTGGTGGTTCTAAGTGTCGGACAAGCCACATTGGCACCGGCACTCCAGCCCATAAAAGGCATACCTTCGAGTATACGTTTGCGCATGGGTTTCATTATGCCCATATGATGCATCATATAGAACAAATGAAAGGTATTTCCCCCTCCCACGGCTATGCATTCGGCTTCTTCAACTGCTTTTACCGCATCACTAAACTGATGAATGGATTTTAAACCGAAACCCAATTCTCCAAAAACTGCTTTAACACGACTTTCATAAGCATCGAAAGAGGCTTTGAGTCCTTCACTACTCAAATTAACGCCTGCATAGGGCACGAATAATACTTCTTTCACTTGGTTTTCGGCTAAAAAAGCCTGAATATGCGGACGGGGCCAGCTCAAATAAACCTCCCCGGCATTGGTGGAATTACTGATTAATAATAAGTTTCTGTTCATATTGCTATTTTTTATTCATTTTCGGGTAACTCTAAAATTTGTTGCGACTGCCCCGGCTCCAGTATTTGAACCCCTCTCAACTTGCGGTTGATGGCACTGGTACGCGTGGTGCTGAGGGTTTCAAGGGTTGTGGATGCAGTATTCAATTGCTTTTGAACCTTGTCCAAATGATCGGCAAACAAGCCAAACTCTGCTTTCACAGCCTTGAGCACATCCCACACTTCACTGCTGCGCTTTTGCACCGCCAATGTTCTGAATCCCATGTTCAAACTATTAAGCAAGGCCGACAAAATAGTGGGTCCTGTAACGGTGATTTTGTAATCGCGCTGCAATTTCTCAAACAACCCCGGGTGACGCAAAACCTCGGCATACAAGCTTTCGACTGGTAAAAACATGATGGCAAAATCGGTGGTATGCGGCGGATCGATGTATTTACTGCTGATTTCTTTGGCAAAGGATTCAATGGTTTTTATTAGAATTTTCTGTGCATCCTCAATGGCCTGTTTATCGGAGCTATCGTAGGCAGTCAAAAGCAATTGATAGTTCTCAATGGGGAATTTGGAATCCACAGGCAGCCAGACTTCTTTATCATCGGCCTTGCCAGGTAATTTAACGGCAAATTCCACATGTGCCTGACTTCCTTTTTTGGTAGCCACGTTCCGGCTGTACTGATCCGGGGTGAGTATTTGCTCCAAAATATTCCCCAGCTGATATTCTCCCAAAATTCCTCTTGTCTTAACATTTGAAAGCACTTTTTTCAAATCCCCCACTCCACTGGCTAAGTTTTGCATTTCGCCCAGTCCTTTGTGAACCAATTCCAAGCGCTCGCTCACCATTTTAAAGGATTCACCCAGGCGTTTTTCGAGAGTGGTTTGAAGCTTCTCGTCAACTGTCTGACGCATTTGATCGAGCTGGTGGGTATTGTCTTCGCGAATGGCTTTCAAGCTCTCGTTCACATTGTCTTTCAAACCTTTTATTTGTTCCATTGAATTCCGGTTTTGCTCAATGAGCTGCTTGTTGAGCTCGCCAAATCGCTCTCTTAGCTCTTCGTTCATATTTTTAACCCCCAAAGAAAAATCTTCGCGGTTGCTTTTCGATTCCTTCTGCAACTTTTCTTCGAACGATTTAAAATGCTGATTCATGGCTTCCAATAGCTTGATTTGCTTTTGGTTAACATCTTCCATAAACTGATTTTGCGATTTGAGCAATTCGGTATTGAGCAGCTGGAGCAATTTGGAAAAATTGTCGAGTTGTTCCTTCTGAATGGTTATGTTTTCGGTGAGACGCTGCAATAAACTATCCTGAAAGGTTTGAAAGCTGCGTGCTGTTTCCTGACGGTTTTCGGAGAATAACTCGCGGGATTCGCGTGAGCTGTCCGTAAATTTTTCTTTCACGAAAGCCTGAAAATCAGCAAATGCACTGCTGTCATTTTTTTGGCGACTCAACCAAACAAGCACTATCACTATAAGAAGAAGAATATTCGCGGAGATTAACAAAAAGTCGGTCATGGGGAATCATTTTTACCCCACAAAGTTATTTAAATAATTTGGAAGAGATGCCACAAAAGAGCATCACCCCCCGGCTTTTTTAACCTTATAGCCCATATTCTGAAGAAGGCCAAGAATTTTATCGCGATGGTCGCCCTGAATGATGATTTCGCCTTCTTTGGCCGATCCGCCCACGCCACATTTGGTTTTCAGCACTTTGGCCAGTTCTTTTAAATCGTCATCGCTACCCACAAACCCCTTCACCACAGAGGCTATTTTGCCTCCCCCGTGTTTTTGAAGCCAAATGCGCAGGTCCTGTTCTTTTGGTGCCGGAGTCTCAACTTCTGCTTTACCAAAATCGTACTCAAAATTCTGTTTGGTGGAGTACACTATATCGCCTGTAATTTTTTTAAAATCGTTTTTCTTTGCCATAGCTGTAAATTGGAATCATGATTTTCAAACTTTTCTCTTGCAAGGTAACATGAATTTTTGTGCCTGCCGCCACCGATTCGCCATCAATATTGGCAAATCCAACATCGTTATTATCTACAATAACACCCTTTGCCCTGATAATCTCGAGCAAGGGAGAATGATGTGCTTTATTTCTCCAGATTTTCCATAATAAGCGGGGAACCTGAAAAATGGTAGGTTTACGAAGAATACACACATCAATCAGGCCATCGGTGATGCTCGATTCGGGGGAAATTTTGGTGTTATAGCCAAACTGGTTGGAATTGGCAAAGGTGACTAAGGCGGCTTTCCGTTTGATTTGCTTTCCATCTAAATGGATTCGATAGTGGTTCTCTTCATATCTAAAAAATTCGCGTATTCCGAAAAAGGCATATCCTAAAAAACCGCGCCGGGCACTGCGGCTGAATTCTTTTGCAATAAGACTGTCGAAGCCAATTCCGGCAATACTCAAAAAGAAATGCCCGTTGAGCACACAACTATCTATGCCAATCTCCTGAAGTGAAGCCATTTGCCGAAGGGCTTTGACTACATTTAACGAAAAACCAAGATGTCGGGCCAGGCCATTCCCCGATCCCAGCGGTATGATGCTCATAGCCTTCTGACTATGAATTAAACTGGAAGCCACTTCATTTACAGTTCCATCGCCGCCAACAGCTACCACCATTTCTTCTATTTCCCGGCGTTGCGCCAATATTTCTTTGGCATGACCGGCATATTCTGTATGGAGTATCTCGTAATCAAAGGTCTTCAAATCAAGATTTTGCAATACCAGTGAACCAAAATTTCTTTTGGATTTCCCCCCGCTAATGGGATTTACCACAAAAAGTATTTTTTGTTTGCTCATGGTCTCAGGGTCAATTGATTTTTAATCATTCGGTTATTAAACTGCTGTCGGAAGGCTTTTTGAAACCTGAGCAAGGAACTAAAATCCTGACTATTTATCAGATTTTGTGCGAGCAAACTATCAGTTCGATAATGGTACAAAGCCATGGGCTCATCACCACTCAATTGCAAAAGCAATTCGTTGTTCAAAATCTGCATTTTCTGATTGAAAAAATTAACTGCAAAAGGAGTTCTGGCAGTATCAAAAACCGATTCTCCAAAACTGATTATGGTATCGGTGATTCCAAGATATTGAATTACAGATGGATAAATATCTGTCTGTTGAACAGGAAAATCAACTTTCTGGTTTACAAGAATTGAATCATTTTGCGCATAAAAAGCCAGGGGGATACAAAACTGTCCAAGGCTGTTTTGGTAAAACGGAGTTCCACCCTCGCTGGTATGATCGGCTGTAATAACAAACAGCGTATTCTTAAACCATGAAGTTTTTGAAGCGGTTTCGAAGAATTTCGAAAGAGCAAAATCGGTGTAGGCAATGGTTTGCTGGATTTCGAGTGCTCCTTTTGGAAATTGGTTTAAATATTCCTCCGGAACTTTATAAGGATGATGGGAGGAAAGAGTAAAAACGGTGGTCATAAAAGGTTGGGGGAAATCTTCCAGTTGCCGGGAAAAATATTGCATATAAGGCTCATCCCAAATCCCCCAATGGCCATCATAATCACCATCATGCTTATATTCGTTCAATCCAAAATAGTGGCCGAAACCAGCCGATGCAGCATAGGAATCAAAGCTCATGGTTCCATTTTTTCCTCCGTGAAAGAAGGAAGTGTGATAGTTGTATTTTCTAAGAGTCCCTGCTATTCCTTCGATGGAATTGGCTGCATAGGAGCTGTTTAAAAACGATTCATCGGATAAAGTGGGCAACGCTGATAAGACGGCAGGAATGCCTTCAATGCTTCGCTTTCCATTGGCCACACATTTGTATGTCAGGCTTTTACTCAACAAACTGTCTAAAAAGGGGGTGAATGTTTGCTTCCCTGTATAATAGCCCATATGTTCCATAGAAAAGCTTTCCAGAATAATGATAACCACGTTTTTAACACTGAAATCCTTTTGATGAAGGGGTTTGTAGGATTTTGAAGGATCGAAAATGGTTTTCAACTCGTTTTCCGAAAAATCGTTTTTCAGCCGGAGACCCGTATATCCGTATGATTTCACCATGACAAACGGGGTGTTGAGCACTACCGGACTTAGCGCGGCAGGGGCTTTCAGGCTGGCATCCACAATGCCAATGGGTTTCAATTGCAATCCACCCCTGATTCCTATGACCAACAACCCAGCTACCACAATAAATCCTATGGCTGATTTAACTCTGTTTTTCCATCCCATATTAAAATCATCACCAAAGGTTGGTTTTGTTCGAAAGTAGAGCTTGATAAGAAAAGCTATAATGACAATTCCAACCAAAACTGTCCACCAGAAATCGTAAAGAAAGGTGGGGGCCACATCCCAAAAAGCATCGGTCGATTTGATATAACTGAATATATCGAAGGTCATTCGTTTGAGCGTGAACCGATAGTAAATGGCATCGATTAAATTGGTTGCCAGAGCCAGGCTTACTATGACCAGAATGGCTGCATCTATATATTTCTGCACCTTTCGCTTTCTCACAGCTGGAAAAGGAAGAAAATTGATAAGGAGCATAACACTGAGGATCATGGATATAAGCGACAAATCGAATCGAAGGCCCACCCACCAGGCATTAAAAATCTGAGCGAAACTAAACCCTGAAAACAGAGCCATATTGAAACTCCACAGACACATTCGCGAAATGCTGAGCAGAAACAATATTAAAATCAGGCGTTTAAAGGTAGCGAAGTAAAACTGCATGTTTCAGAAACGATTTAAAAAATGAGACTGAAATTACCATTTCAGCATTGAATTTTATACTTCGGTGATGTTGTTTTTTATGGCAAATTTCACCAAATCCACAGTGGTGCGAAGGTTTATTTTGCGCATGATATTGTTTTTGTGACTTTCCACAGTCCTGATGCTGATAAAAAGTTTATCGGCAATTTCGGCATTGGTAAAACTTTCTGAGAAGAGTTTGAGCACTTCCAACTCCCTGTCCGATAGAACACTAAGCTGTTGATCGAGTGGGCTATCGCTGTCGGCAGCTTTTCGCAGGTAGCTATTTAACAGAATATTGGTAATGGCTTTACCATAATAATCATACCCACTCCGAAGCGTGTATATGGCTTCTACCAATTCCTGACGGGTGGTATCTTTGGTTAAAAAGCCTTTGGCTCCGGCTTTTATCGACTTAAGAATGAACGATTCGCGGGTGTTGAGCGAGAGCACAAGTAAACGGGCTTTGCTATAGTCGTTGGTAATTTTCTTAATCTCCGCAACATCATCGGCATTGGATAAATAGGAATTGTAGATAATAACATTGGGTTGAGAAAGCCTCACACGTCTTGTTAACTCCTCGGCGGTATTATAAAAGTCAGTAATTTCAATGTCGTTAACATTGGAAAGTAATGATTTAATACTTTCACAAACAATTTTATTGCTATCTTTTATAACTACTCTTATCAAAGCCAATTCTTTAAAAATACGGGGCAAAGATAAAACTTTTCGTTTAGTTTTCATAAATTCGTAAACTCTTAGACTCAACCCTAAAACCATTTATGACAAACAACCTTTCCTACGGCAAAATGAGTTTCCCTCACGAAAGCAAATCCTTTAAACAGCTGAAAGAGCTCTCCTGTATTAATCAACTTGTGGGCATACTCAAAGAAAATAAATCTTTGTCCGATTCTTTCAGCCAGGTAGCCTCTCTCATTCCACAATTCTGGCAATACCCCGAATTTGCGGTGGCCCGAATCCATTTTGATGGTGAAGACTATGACAGTCGCGACTTTCAAAAAACCAGCTGGAGGTTGCAAAAGCGATTTACCACATTGCGAGGTAAACACGGATACCTGGAAGTTTATTATACCCGGGAATTTCTCGACGATTTCGAAGGCCCGTTTTGCCGGGAGGAAGTTAATCTGATAGGAATTATTTCGACCAAGCTCACTGGGTATATCAATGGAATTGAAGCCCGGTTGCGTAAAACAGAATCCGATTCCGACAACAGCTTGCCCATTAAGGACAATAACCTGCCTCAGGATAAAGTTCTCAGCCGACAGCTCCTGCAGCGTTTCATCAATAAGAACAATTTCGCCCGCGATATTTATCACGATTTAATGCCCTACAAGGTAAAAGAAATTCTTTTGGTGGCCAATCTTTACGATGCCTATAGCATAGAAAAAGAAGGTCGGTTCAGCGAATATGTTCTGGGGGAATACAGCTCATTGAATCTCACGAGCATACCACGTATTACAGGGGTTTCTTCAGAAAAAGATGCGCTTGAAGAGCTCCAGAAAAAGAATTACGATTTGGTGATTATCATGATGGGCACCGACAAAACCGGCCCCACCCGATTGAGCGAAAATATAAAAAGCATTTTCCCGTTCCTGCCTTTGTTTCTGCTGCTTCACAACAACCGCGATGCCGCTTTCTATAGAGGAAATCTACCAAAAACATTCGACAATATTTTTGTTTGGAACGGACATTCGCAGGTATTTTTTGCCATGATTAAAATGGTAGAAGATAAAATTAACCTGCAAAACGATACCCAAAAAGGCATGACCCGCGTCATTCTTCTGGTGGAAGATTCGCCCAAATACTACAGCAGATACCTGCCCATGCTCTATAAAATTGTGATGGAGCAAACCCGCCGGATTATTGACGATGTGAGCACCGACGAGCTTTATAAAGTTTTGAGATTGCGCGCCCGCCCCAAGATAATTCACACCGATAATTACGAAGATGCGGTGGAGATTTTCAACAACTATAAAGAGTACATGCTTTGCCTGATAACCGATGTCAAATTTTTCAAAAATGGGCAGCTCGACGATAGAGCCGGAGTGAATCTGGTGAAATATGTGCGCAAACAAATCGACGATTTGCCCACCATCATTCAATCGTCGCAAAAGGAAAATATGAGTGAGGCTTATTTGCTTCAGGCCAGTTTTATCGACAAAAACTCCGAGAGCCTTCTCCTCGATCTCAAGAACTTCATTATCCATTATCTGGGGTTTGGCGACTTTATATATCGTGATAAAAATGGTCGGAAAATTGCGGTGGCACGCACCCTGCGCGAGTTCGAAGACCATTTGGCCACCATTCCCGATGAGAGTATTTTTTATCATGCTACCAAAAACCACTTTAGTCTTTGGCTCATGGCAAGGGGCGAAATTCAGGTTTCACGAATAATAAACCCTTCGCGGGTTACCGATTTCAAAGACAGCAAAGAATTGCGCAAGTACCTGATAGAGGTGATGCAACGATTTAGAAATGAACAAACCCGTGGCAAAATAGTTCCCTTCGCAACCAACAATATTGGCAATATTTATAATATCGTAAAACTTTCCGATGGGTCGTTGGGTGGAAAAGGCCGTGGTTTGGCTTTTATAAACAGTTTGATTCATAATTTCGACTTTAAGCAAATTCTCGACGATATAAATATCTGCAATCCGGTCACTTACCTCATTGGAACCGATGAGTATGAAATTTTTCTGGAGCAAAATAATCTCCACACCAAACTCAAACTCATTCACGACTACGACCGAATCAGACAGATATTCATCAAATGCGACCTTACTCCGGCATTGGTCGAGAAACTCCGGCTCATCCTTCAAGAAACCACAAAAGCCATTGCTGTTCGGTCCAGCGGATTGTTCGAAGACAGCCTTATGCAACCATTTGCGGGCATTTTCGACACCTACATTCTTCCGAATAACCATTCCAACAACGAAACCCGACTTCAGCAACTCACCGATGCAATAAAAATGGTTTATGCTTCGGTTTACAGCGATGTGGCCCGGGGCTATGTGGAAGCTGTAAATTACCGCATCGACGAAGAAAAAATGGCCGTAATTATTCAGGAAGTGGTTGGAAATCAATTTGGCGACTATTTCTATCCCCACCTGAGTGGTGTGGCTCAAAGCTATAATTATTACCCGGTGGCCTATATGAAACCCGAAGAAGGATTTGCCAATATTGCAGTGGGTTTGGGCAAAACAGTGGTTGATGGGGAACGAAGTTATAGGTTTTCGCCCAAATACCCCGATTTGGAAAACTACAGCACCAAAGACTTGTTCAAAAACAGCCAGTCTGATTTCTTTGCTGTAAATTTGAAAGAGCGCGAATTGAACTTGCTTCTGGGTGATGAAGAAGGTCTTATCCGCCTGCCCATTTCCGAGGCCGAAAAAAATGGCTCCCTAAAACATATGGCCAGCGTTTTCGACCAAAACAACAACCGACTGGTTCCAAGCCTGAATATTCCAGGCCCCAGAATTGTTAACTTTGCCAATATCCTTAAATACAACTACGTTCCTTTGGCCAAAGCCATCGACGTAATCCTGCAAATTGGCCGTGAAGCCATTGGAAGTCCGGTAGAAATCGAATTTGCGCTCGATTTAAACCGCGACGACAATTATAAAAGCAGCCTCTACATCCTTCAAATTAAACCCATTGTCGGAAATACCGATGATTATAATATCGATCTTAATCAGGAAGACGAAAAAAACATGGTTCTCTACACAGAAAACGGACTGGGGAATGGAATTATCAATCATGTTTCGGATGTGGTTTATGTTAATCCGGAGACTTTCGACAAATCGGAAACCAGAGAGATGGTGAAAGAAATTGATGCGCTCAACAACAAATTTAAAAAGCTCGATAAGCATTACGTACTCATTGGCCCAGGCCGTTGGGGCACCCGCGACCCGTGGATTGGTATACCGGTTCAATGGCCACATATTAGCCATGCTAAGGTAATAGTAGAAACCAGCTTGGTTAATTTCCCGCTCGAAGCATCCAGCGGCTCGCATTTCTTTCACAATGTAACTTCGGCCGATGTGGGCTATTTGAGTGTTCAACAGGAGCTTTCGACAAATATGATAAACTGGGATCTCCTGGGAAAACAAAAAATTGTGGAAGAAACCCGCTATTTCCGGCATATTCAGTTCAAAAGTCCACTCATCATAAAGATGGATGGCAAAAAACGAATTGCAATGATTCATTTTAATGAACCGAAACCGGCCTAAAACCAAACAATTTAGAATTTTTTAAGATGTTGAAACCTGGTTAAAATGTGCCAACGTTGTGCGATTCATTACATTTGCCAAAAATTGTTGCGGCATAATGAAGCCAGTAACCTAAAACTGAAATTAGTTTCAGCCATTTTACCCATCATAAACCTAAAAAAAACGAACCCATGAAAAACACATCTCATTTGGTTTTTATTGCCCTTATCTGGCTCGTGACTTCCTTAAATTTGCAGGCCCAAAAAGTATTGGTTAAAGCCTCCGAAACCGACTCGACCAACCTTGGCAGCGAAGAGTCTAATTACTTTGCTAAAATGAAAGCCAATTTGTACACCTTGCATAATGCGGGCAATCAGATTACATTTAAAATCATGGCAAAGCAGATTCGCCAGACTGCGGAAGCAGAAAAATCGAAATGGATTCCCTATTACCATTCGGCCTATGGCTATATTTGGTCGGGTTTTCTTTCGGATGATAAAAAAGAAATGGACAGCCTGTTGAATCAGGCTCAGCAAATGATTGACTCTGCCAATAAGTATAGTCCCTACAACAGCGAAATATTTGCACTGCAAGGATTATTGTATCAGGCACGCGTTAATGTTGATCCTGTGGCGAACTCTCAAAAATATGCTCAGCTGGCAGTTCAAAACTACGACAGCGCCCGGTTTATGAATCCGGAAAACCCCCGTCCCTATTACCTTATTGGACAAGTTTTATGGCGATTGCCCGAAAAACTTGGAGGAAACAAAACCAATGCCTGCAAACATTTCGAAATGGCCAAAGAGAAATTTGAAACTTTTATACCCAAAAGTGAATTTTCTCCTAACTGGGGAAAGGATGCCAATTTAAAGCTGATGGAGGAATGTAATAAATAGCTATGTCTCAAGTCCTTATTTCCGTTGAAAATCTCACTAAATCATATAGCGAGAAACTTCTTTTCCAAAATATAAGCTTTAGCATCAGCGAAGGGCAAAAAATTGCCCTTGTGGCACACAATGGTGTGGGTAAATCTACACTTCTCAATATTATTACGGGAGCCGAAATTCCCGACGAAGGCAAAGTTGTGGCAAAAGATTCGCTCAAAATCGCCTATTTAAAACAAGATCCCGAACTCGATAACAGCCTCAAAGTGAAGGATGTTCTGTTTCATCTGAACAACTTATTTGTGAACATGATTCAGCAATACCATCAAGCGCTTGACAATTATCAAAGCGACCTATCGGCCGGGAATCAAAAAAAACTCGACGAAGCCACAGCCCTCATGGATTTGAATCAGGCCTGGGATTATGAGCACAGAATAACCGAAGTGCTGGAGAAATTTCAAATCACCAATCTGGAACAGGAAGTTTCGCAGCTCTCGGGCGGACAGCGTAAAAAAGTGGCTTTGGCATCGGTAATTATCGATCAGGCCGATTTGATTATACTCGATGAACCCACCAACCACTTAGACATTGCAACCATTGAATGGCTCGAAGAGCATATCAGCATGAGTCGGCTGAGCCTGCTTATTGTTACTCACGATCGCTATTTTTTAGACGAAGTCTGCGATTTTATCATCGAAATTGACCAGCAAAAAAGCTATACCTATAAAGGCAATTTCAGCTATTTCATAGAGAAAAAAGCCGAAAGGGAATCGTCGGAAGCTCTGGAAATTGAAAAAGCCCGAAACACCTACCGAAAGGAGTTGGATTGGATGCGCCGGCAACCAAAAGCCCGTACCACCAAAAGCAAAGCCCGAATCGACTCCTTTTACGATTTGGAAAAAATAGCCCGTAAGCGTATCGAAGAAAAAAAGCTTGAATTTAATGTAAGAATGAGTCGTCAGGGACGGAAAATTCTTGAAGCTAAAAATCTCTATAAAAGCTTTGGTAATCAGAATATTATAAAAGACTTCGAATATATCTTCAAAAAAGGGGAACGTATTGGTTTTGTGGGTCCCAATGGCGCCGGAAAAACCACCTTGCTCAATCTGCTCACCCAACAACTTTCTCCCGATTCGGGGGATGTCATTATAGGCGAAACCACCAAATTCGGCTACTACACCCAAAAGGGTCTGGAAAACAAAGAGCATTTGCGGGTTATCGAAATTGCAAAAGAAGTGGCCGAATCGATGGATTTGGGAGGCAACAGCATAGCCGCAGCCCAGTTTCTTTTTCAATTTGGTTTCTCCTATGCACTGCAACAAAGCTACTATTCGAGCCTCAGTGGCGGCGAACGGCGCAAACTTTACCTTCTGCTAACTTTGCTCAAAAACCCAAACTTTCTCATTCTCGACGAGCCAACCAACGATTTGGATATTTTCACGCTGGGTAAACTGGAAGAATTTCTATTGGATTTCCCAGGTTGCCTTATCATTGTGAGCCACGACAGGTATTTTTTAGATAAGCTCTGCGATCATTTGTTTGTGTTCGAAGGCGAAGGCCGCGTGAAAGACTATGTGGGAAATTACTCCGACTTCCGCGATTTAAAAGAAATTGAAGCAGCACTGGCAAAAAAGGAGAAAAAAGCTGAAAAACCCCAACCCGTTGCTCCAAAATCTACCCCCACCAAAGCCACCTTCAAGGAGAAAATGGAGCTTGAATCGCTCGAAAAAGAAATTCCGGCACTGGAATTGAAAAAAACCGATGTTTTGACTTTGCTCAACTCCGGGAGCTTAAATCCACAGGAACTTCACAAAACCAGCCTTGAATTTCAGCATATTACCGATATTCTTGACGAAAAAGAAATGAGATGGCTGGAGTTGACCGAGAAAATTAAGGGGTAGTTCATGGTATCTTCTTAAAACTGAAGAACCCGCTATCCATTAGTTTTTCTAAGAATAAGGTATTTTTTTAGCGAAATTTTTGTATATTTCAGTTATGGACGCTATTCGGCAAATACTTATTAAATACTGGGGATACCCCAATTTCCGGCCACGGCAGGAGGAGATTATTCAATCGATTCTTGCGGGACACGATACCCTGGCCTTGTTGCCAACCGGAGGCGGAAAAAGCATTTGCTATCAGGTTCCCGGGCTGGTTCTCGATGGAATTACCCTGGTTATTACCCCCCTCATAGCCTTGATGAAAGACCAGGTCGACAATCTGAAAACCCGAAACATCAAAGCAGTGGCTCTCTATTCGGGCATGAATGCTCATGAATACGAACTGGCCATGAATCAGGTTACCCACGGCGAAGCAAAGTTTCTTTACCTCTCCCCCGAACGATTACTTTCGGAAAAATTCACAACGATTCTCCCCACCCTCAATGTAAAACTCATAGCAGTTGATGAGGCTCACTGCATCAGTCAGTGGGGTTACGATTTCAGGCCTCCCTATCTCCAAATTGCCGAAATAAGACCATTTTTTCCTAAGGTTCCTGTTTTGGCACTCACCGCAACTGCCACACCTGCCGTTGCCGAAGATATTCAGCTTCGGTTAAAATTTAAAAACGGGAAATTTTTGTCATCGAGTTTCATGCGAAAAAACCTCATCTACTTTGTGGCCAACGAAGAAAACAAACTCCAGATGCTCCTGAAACTGGTTCAAAAACAGCAGGGTACGGGCATTGTTTATGTTAGAAACCGAAAGAAGACCAAGGAAATAAGCGATTTTCTACAAAACCAGAATATCAGTGCCAGTTATTATCATGCTGGTCTCGATTCACGCATTCGCGATCAGAAACAAAAGCAATGGAAAGAAGGCTTTACCAGAGTTATTGTAGCTACCAATGCTTTTGGAATGGGGATTGACAAGGACAACGTGCGTTTTGTGGCCCATCTGGATTTGCCCGACAATCCGGAAGCGTATTTCCAGGAAGCAGGCCGTGGTGGGCGCGATGGAAAAACAGCCTGGTCCATCATTTTTTGGGATAAGGCCGACATTCTGAATTTACATAAAAACTTCGAAACCAGCTATCCACCGCTCGATGTTATCAAAAATACATATCAGGCTCTGGGTAACTATTTTCGCTTAGCTTTGGGTAGTGGCGAAGGACAGTCGTTTAATTTCGATTTGTCCGACTTTGCGCGTCAATATCAAATTCCTCCCCTTATTGCTTTTAACAGCCTTAAAATAGTAGAAAAAGAAGGCTTGATTATGCTCAACGATGCGATATATCATCCCTCACAAATTAAAATCCTGATGAATGGTAATGATTTATATCGCTTTCAGGTGGAAAATGCTGTGTTCGACAATCTTATAAAATTCATTCTGCGTACTTATTCGGCTGTTTTTCAACAATTTACTTCCATAAACGAGAGCCAGATTGTGCAAGCTTTCGGAATTACAAAGGAGCAGGTACGGGAGAAACTTCAAAGACTCAAAAAACTCGAAGTGCTCGATTATGTGCCCGAGAACAACGAGCCCAAGATTATTTTTGTGAAAGAAAGACTCGATATTTCATCCTTTAAAATTTCGCCAGAGAACTACGAATGGCGGAAAAAAGCCGCCAAAGAACGGCAATTGGCCATGATTAACTATATTCAATCGGATCATAAATGCCGCAGTCAGCAGCTGTTAAGCTATTTTGGAGAAATTACGAGTCAAAGATGCGGGCAATGCGATGTTTGTTTGAAAAGGAATAAAACCGATTTAAGTAAATTGGAATTTGACAGGATGGTAGAGCTTATCAAACCCATTTTAAAAGCAACCCCCTTGATGCTCGACGATTTGGTATTTAAGATTGAAACCGACGATGTGGATAAACTCATCAACACCATTTCGTGGTTACAGGAGAATGGCAAAATCAGTGACGATGAAAACCACGTATTGCATTGGGTGAGTTAAAATTCTGCTCAAGCGAATGGAAGCTTATTGAAAACTAAAACTGCTGACTTTTGGAAAGCAAAATTCGGATTCCTTAGAAAAGATTTGAAATCCAATCAATTATCGACATCCCTTTGCGCGTGGCTATGATATAAATGATGATTACCTGCTCCAAAGCAAATATGGCAATTACTATATTCTTGATTTTGCTATTTTTTCCTGAAGCATTCATAAGTTCTTGGTTTTGAAAAATCAAATATAAAAAAAAAGCTCCATAAATTCAATATAGAGCTTCTTTATAATTCAAGCAAAAAATAGGCTATTTTACACCATCAGCCAATTCATTTCCTGCTTTAAATTTAATCACCTTCTTAGATGCTATAGTA
Organism: Draconibacterium orientale; assembly: GCA_020718205.1. Classification (GTDB taxonomy): domain Bacteria; phylum Bacteroidota; class Bacteroidia; order Bacteroidales; family UBA12170; genus UBA12170. The sequence continues at coordinate 35,719 of DYSN01000013.1, read as the reverse complement.
ATTTCAGCCCCTGTTTGTGGGTTTCTTCCCTTACGAGACTCTCTCATAGAAACCGAAAAAGAACCAAATCCAACCAATGCTACTCTGTCGCCAACTGCTAAAGCGTTGCTGGTTGATTTAATAAATGCGTCTAAGGCTTTTTTGGCATCGACTTTTGATAAGCCAGACTCGTTAGCCATTGCTTCAATTAATTCTGCTTTGTTCATTTTGTATGATTTTAATTAACACATTTAATTTTTCATTAATGCAAATATAACTGAAAATACTTCAAAAGCAAGTGTTTCAAGAATTTTTGCAAAAAAAATTAATGTGAAAGGGTATTTTGTTAATAAAATGGTTTTTATGTTAAAAACCCGGGTGATTTCCCTTAAAAATCTACTGAAAATACATTTGGTTTTCAAACGTAAAACCACGCAGAAATTCTTCAGATTTTAATCGTTTTTTGCCTTCCATTTGCAATTCTTCGATTTCTAAAAAATAATCAGATGAACAAACCAGCAAGGTTTTACCCACCACCCGAATACTACCCGGCTCTCCATTTCCGGCAATATTGGTTATTTTCCCACGAAAAATCTTGAAATTAATGGAGTATGACGAGTTATTGATGTTCAAAAGCCGGGTATGCGCTGCAGGATATGGGCTAAGCCCCCTGATGAAATTATAGAGTCTTTGGCTGCTCTGTGTCCAATCGATTCTGCAATCGTCTTTAAATATTTTTGGAGCAGGCTTTAATTTTTCCCCTGATGCCAGCAAATTCTGGGGTTTTGCTTCCACCTTGCCATTGAAAATGCGTTCAATTGTTTCTAAAACCAACATGGCTCCTGTTTCCGCGAGTTTATCGTGAAGGCTTCCCGCATTGTCATCTATGGATATCTCCACAGATTTTTGGGCAATGATATTCCCTGTATCGATCTCGTGATTGAGAAAGAAGGTTGTTACGCCGGTTTCTGTATCGCCGTTGATAAGACAGTGATTTATGGGCGCAGCACCGCGATATTGTGGCAACAGCGAAGCGTGCAGGTTGAAGGTGCCCAAAGGGGGAATTTGCCACACCAAAGCCGGTAGCATTCTGAAAGCCACCACAACCTGCAAATCGGGTTTTAGTGATTTCAGTTCATCAATAAACAAGGGGTCTTTAAGATTGGTGGGTGTGAGAACATTTAGTTGATGCGCCAGGCAAAACTCTTTTACTGCCGACATCTGAACTTTCTTTCCACGCCCGGCAGGTTTATCGGGGGCTGTAATAACGGCCAATACCTTGATTCCTTTTTCTACAATGACCCGAAGTATTGTAACCGCAAAATCGGGCGTTCCCATAAAAACAATTGCTGGCTGCTGGTTCATGATGAAGGTTTTATGATAAAAAAAATACCTGACCCCAAGGGAACAGGTATTATAATTTTTTATTCTATTGAATTATTTTCCAAGTTTGCTTTTCAAATAAACAATGTATTTTTCTGCCTGACGACCTTCGTTGGAAGTTGGAAAATCCTTGGCAATGCGCTCGTGAATGTTCAAAGCTTTGGAAAAATCGTTATCCGACTCATAGGCTAAAGCAGCTTTTTGAAAGAAAAGCGGCGATGTAAAACCATTTTTATTTTGATTGGCTGCATCGAGATAATAGGTAATAGCCTTGTCGGTTTCACCCAATTCCAAGTATGCATCGCCAATGGCACCCATGGCCATGGGGGCTACAATTTTATCATCGGCTTTGAACCCTTTGAGATTTTTAATGGCTTCGTTGTAATTACCCATTTTTAAGTAGCAGATACCGGCATAATATTTGGCCAGATTTGCACTCTTTGTCATTCCATATTGGTCGATAATATCTAAAAACCCAGGATTGATACCTTTTCCTTCAAGAGCCATTTGCAGAGAATCCATACCAAAATAACTTTCGGCCCAGGCCATTTCCACTTGTGCCTTTTCTTCTTTAGGTTGAATATAATACTTATCGAAGGCAAAATAGGCAACTACTACAAATATTATGGCACCAATGGCTATTAGAATAGTTTTTTGATGTTTCTCAATAATCTGCTCCGATTTGGTCAAGGCCTCTTCTACGGCTTCCAATCTTTCGTCTGTAAGATCTTTAGTACTTTTTTTCTGCGACATTTCGTTTTTTTATTTTGAAGTGCAAAAGTATATTTTTTTTAAAAACCTGCCATTGAAAATAAAAAAAAATGTGAAGCCCCAATTATTTTGGTGCTACGCCTTGCCTGATTCAAAATCTTGTCTATTTTTGCAGTCGCTTTAAAGCCAGCAAATGCGGGTTGCAAGCAAAAGAAATGACAGATTTGAGAAAGCAGCCGTCTTGTAAGCTGCTTTTGAAGAATCGAAAATCATTGAAAATTTGTTCATTCAAAAATATTGGGGAGATTCCAGAGCGGCCAAATGGGGCAGACTGTAAATCTGTTGGTGACACCTTCGGAGGTTCGAATCCTCCTCTCCCCACTTTATTTTTCCTGCTTACTTCGTGCTCATCACAGCTTTTCAACTCAATTCCAAGCTTTTTCACCCTCTTTTGATTCCCCCCAAGAGATTTTCTTTATTTTTTTATTAAATCGGTTGTTGACTCAATCTTACGGCTGAGATTTTAGGGGGCAAAAAAAAACCTGGTACTTTTACCAGGTGTATTTTATTAGGAATTTGTTTTTTAGCTGTTGAGCATCACAGGCATAATGAGCATGAGAATGTCTTCACGCTCGTCGTTGGAATTTGGGATGATTAATCCGGCGCGGTTGGGCTGCGACAAATGCAGGCTCACTTCGTCCGAATCGAGATTGGTTAGCATCTCCAACAGGAATCTCGAATTGAATCCAATATCCATATCTTCTCCGTCGTAATGACAACTGATTCGCTCCTGAGCAGCATTGCTATAATCCAAATCTTCGGCAAACAGCTGCAACTCCTGTCCTACGATTCTAAGTCTTATTTGGTGGGTAGATTTGTTGGAGAAAATTGAAACCCTGCGGATAACGCTGAGAATGGCCTGTCTGTTTACGGTGAGAACATTTGGATTTTCTTTTGGGATAACGGCTTCGTAATTCGGATAACGACCATCGACAAGCTTACAAACCAAACTAAAATTCTCGAAATTAAAAATGGCGTTTTTCTCGGTATACTCTATTTTAACTTTGGTTTCGTCGTTGGGTAAAGTGTTTTTAAGCAGATTCAGTGGCTTCTTTGGAAGGATAAAACTGATTTGAACATCGGAATTATCGTGAACGTGACGATAGCGAACGAGTTTATGAGCATCGGTGGCCACAAAGGTGATATTGTCTTCGTGAATATCGCAAAAAACACCTGCCATAACCGGTCTTAACTCGTCGTTACCTGTGGCAAAAAGCGTTTTATTGATGGCACTCACCAAAATTCCCGATTCGAATTCCACACTAACCTGATCCACAAGCTCGCTTACCTTTGGAAATTCATCGGCATTGAACCCGGATAAATTGTACTTACCATCGCCGGCGGCCAGTTCAATTTTATTATCCATATCTATGGTGAAAGTGATGGGAATATTGGGGAATGCTTTGAGCATTTCGAGCAATAACCGCGCTGGGATAGCCACCTGACCATCGTCTTCGGCCATTTCCAAATCGAGACTTACCGACATGATAGTTTCCAAATCGCTGGCGGTGATGGACAAAGTTTGCCCTTTTAACTCAAACAAAAAATTATCTAAAATGGGCAAAGTATTCTTTGCATTTAAAACGCCTCCCAATGCCTGTACACTTTTGAGTAAACTTATACTGTTGACAATAAATCTCATAGAAATATCTTTTTATTTTATTTTGAAAGGGTAAAATTAAAAAAAAATAGTTAGCATGATTCACTATATCCTCTATTTTTTCAACACATTATTCACCAAGGAATTCAAAGACATTCATTAAAAGGTTTGTTGTATGAAAACCGATTCCTAAATTTGCCGCAAAAAAAACTATGAAACCAAATCATTTACCTGCCATTGGACTATTATTTACCATTCTATTAATATGGAGTAGCTGCAAAACAGATACCCTGCAAGCTAACCTGGATCAAATCAACAGTTTGGAAAAGAAATTGTTCGAAGAGAAGAACGGAGTTATAGAGACAACAGAAGCGGCCACCATGATAAAGCTGTACACCGATTTTTCCGATGCATATCCAAATGACATAAAAAGCGAAGAATTTCTGTTTAAGGCTGCCGACGTAAGCATCTCGGTATTCCATTCGAACGAATCGGTGAATCTGCTAAACCAGTTTATCCTCAAATTTCCCAAATCGGAAAAAGTTCCGCAAGCCATGTTTTTAAAAGCATTTACCTACGAGAATTTCCTGAACGATATGGAAAATGCCCGCCTCTCGTACGAACAATTCCTCAAAAAATATCCAGAGCATGAATTGGCAGGCGATGCACAAATTTCGTTGAACAATCTGGGTAAATCGCCCGAAGAAATCATTCAGTCGTTTAAAAAACCATAGATTCATTGGGAGCTACGAACCCATGATTCGTTGTGATATGTTAACTTCTGATTTTATTTCAAGAAGATTTACGCCACAACAAACCGGTTCCATTTCAAAGAAAAAAACTTAGCATGATGCTCAAAATGTGCTTAAAATCCGATTAAAAATTGGGCTACTCGCTTAATTATGTGCATTTACTGTCACGATTGATGCACTTCAGATGCCCTGATTTCGAATAAAAACCACCATAAAAATAGGCCTCGCTGGCAAATATATTTAATTGAATATCAATTTTTTGAATGAATAAAGATTGGTAGCTTTCCGTATCACCCACAGTTTAAGTATTAAATTTTAAAAAGATAAAATATTATTCTATTTTTGCGCCTTGAAAAATCAGAATTATTTAAAACTCTACACACATGCAGAATAAAGGAGCTATTCGTTTATTTGCCATCGTATTTGCTTTGGTTTGTATTTTCCAGCTTTCGTTCACTTTCTTTGCCAGAATGGCCGAAGGCGACGCGAAAGACTTTGCAAAAGGCCCCAAAGCCATTGAACAGGCAAATGTTTTAGCAAAAGGAAACACCCTTAAGGAAGGGATGATTTTAGATTCAATCTCAAAAGCCAGAGAAAGATTTTATCTGGATTCTATTCAGAATGAGGTCGTCTACAATATTTTAGTAAGAAAATACACTTACAAGGAGGTAAAAGAGCGTGAAATCAACTTAGGTCTCGACCTTAAAGGGGGTATGAACGTAACTTTGGAAGTTTCGGTTCCCGATATCATCGTTGCCTTATCCGGTAAAAGTAAAAACGCAACCTTCAGAGAAGCTATTGAACGTGCAAAAATTAAACAAAGAAGCACCGATCAGCCTTTTCTAAGTTTATTTAGTGAAGCCATCAACGAATTGGATCCTAATTTCAGTTTAGCAAGTGTTTTTAGCACCATCGATCTGAAAGACAAAATCAACTATAACTCAACCAACAATGATGTACTGGAAGTATTGGAAGGAGAAATCGATGGCGCCATCGACCGTACATTCAACATTCTGAATACCCGTATCAATCGTTTTGGTGTGGCACAACCCAATATTCAGCAATTGGCTACCAAAGGCAGAATTCTGGTTGAACTCCCCGGCATTAAGGAACCGGAAAGGGTTAGAAAACTTCTGCAAGGTACAGCGCAACTCGAATTCTGGGAAACCTGGGAATTTGCCGAAACTGTGCAATATTTCGCTCAGGCCAATCAGGCTTTAGCCGAAATGAATGCAGCCAGTGGTTTGACCAAAGAAACTGTAGTTTCAAAAGAAACAACCAATCAAACTGCCGGAGAAACCACCGGAGAGACTGCAACCACCGAAACCACCACCGATAAAGAACAATCGCTTCTAAGCGAAGTGAAACAAGATACAAGCACCGTCGGTGACGAAAAACTGCAAGCTGCCGAGTTTTACAAAAACAATCCTATCTACGAATATTTACAGCCCAATTTCCAGCGCGATCCTTCCAGCGGAAATGTTTATCCCAGCAAAGGTGCCGCAGTGGGTTATGCCTCTGTTAAAGATACTGCAGCGGTAAATGCTTTGTTAGGCAAAACAAGAAATATCTTCCCATCGAACCTTCGTTTTATGTGGACCATTCATCCTTTGGAAAAAGGAAGCGATATTCACAGTCTCGTGGCTATTAAAGTAAGCTCCCGCGATGGAGAACCTGCTTTGGGTGGCGACGTTATTGTAGATGCTTCGCAGGATTATAGCCCAACTGGGCAAGTGGAAGTTTCCATGAGCATGAATGCTGAAGGAGCCCTGACATGGAAAAGACTTACTGGCGAAAATATTGGTCGTCAGGTGGCTATTGCATTGGATGGTTTGGTTTATAGCTTTCCTGTGGTGAATACAGAGATTGCCGGCGGACGTTCATCAATTTCCGGTGGCGATATGTCGGTGGAAGAAGCTCAGGATATTGCAAACATTCTAAAGGCTGGTAAATTACCCGCTCCTGCAAGAATTGTTCAGGAAGAAATAGTGGGTCCTTCATTGGGACAGGAAGCTATTACATCGGGTCTGTGGTCGTTTGTACTCGCTTTCCTTTTGGTACTGGTTTACATGATATTATTTTATAACCGCGCTGGTTGGGTTGCCGATGTATCGTTGGTGGTGAATATTCTCTTCATCTTCGGAGTTCTGGCCTCACTGGGAGCTGTTTTAACTCTGCCCGGTATCGCAGGTATTGTGTTAACTCTGGGTATGGCGGTTGACTCCAACGTTATTATCTACGAGCGGATTAAAGAAGAAGTTGCGCTGGGCAAAGGAGTGAGACTTGCCATAACCGATGGTTACAAGAATGCATATTCAGCCATTATCGATGGTAACGTTACCACTTTACTTACAGCTATTGTACTGAATATCTTTGGCTCTGGCCCCGTTCAAGGTTTTGCAACTACTTTAATCATTGGTATCTTTACTTCATTGTTCACTTCCATTTTCATCTCCCGCCTGATTTTTACCAATTTGATGGAAAAAAATAAAGCAATCTCCTTCAGTTTTAAACGTACCGAAAATATCTTCAAGGGCTTCAAATTCGATTTTATTGGAAAACGTAAGATCGCCTATTTTATCTCTGGTACCATCATCACTTTAGGAATTATTTCGCTGATAGTAAGAGGTTTGAGCTATGGTGTTGATTTCTCCGGGGGTCGCACCTATGTAGTTCGTTTTGATAAAACTGTTAGTACCAACGATGTTAGAAGTGCACTGGCAAAAGAATTCCCCCAAACGCCCGAAGTAAAAACTTTTGGTCCAGACAGTCAGGTCAAAATCACCACCCAATACATGATTGAAGACGATGGTGATAACGTGGATTTATTGGTTGAGGAGAAATTATATAAAGGCCTTCATGGCTTGTATACCAAATCATTAACCTTTGATGAATTCTCGGGAAATGGTGAAAATGCTGAGCAATTAACTGGTATTTTAAGCTCTCAAAAAGTTGGACCCACCATCGTAGATGAAATTATCAGGGGTGCATTCTTTGCTATTATCTTTGCATTACTAATCATTTTTGCCTATATCGCCATCCGTTTCAAAAAATGGCAATATGGATTGGGCGGTGTTATTGCCTTATTCCACGATACTATGATTACTTTGGGTATTTTCTCCATGTTCTGGGGCATACTTCCATTCAGCATGGACATGGATCAGGCTTTTATTGCAGCCATCCTAACCATCATTGGTTACTCCATCAACGATACAGTAATCATCTTCGACCGTATCAGAGAATACTTAGGCCTGCATAAAAAGGCCGATTTAAAAACCAATATGAATAATGCCTTGTTGAGTACTCTGGGTCGTACAGTGAATACTGCCGGAACTACTTTGGTGGTTTTACTTTCCATTTTCTTATTTGGCGGTGAGATTATCAGAGGTTTCACTTTCGCCTTATTGATTGGTATTTTGGTAGGAACTTATTCTTCTATTTTCACTGCAAGTCCTATTGCATACGACTTTTTGGGTGGTGATAAAGTAAAAGGAGAATTAGAGCCTCGTAAAGCAGAAAATAAAAAATAGTTGACTTAACTCTCTATTATAAATAAAGTCCCGACTACAATCGGGACTTTTTTTATTTTTGCAAAAAAACAACATGCTAAATTCCCCAATCATACTATTTATTGATATTAGTGGAGGCGAGTTCCTGCTTATTCTATTGGTAATTCTGGTGGTTGTGGGTCCCGATAAAATCCCAGAGTTCGCCCGCAAAACGGGTCAGGTGATTCGATATGTGCGTAAAGCCACCGATGATATAAAGCGGGAAATAGAAAAGGAAAGCGATGCTGTGCAAAAGCCCTTTAAATCGGCCTACGAAAATGTAACTTCTTTGACCAATGAAACAACAAACCAGCTAAGAAATTCGTTAAATACCACGGAAAATCCTGTTACCCCACCGAATCCAGTGTCCAAATCGCCCACATTAACCAAATTGATGGAAGATTCCGCTGATTCTGCCAAACAACAATAAATTCCACATAGAATAGTTTATTCTGAAAATTCGAAATATGTATAGAATACAAACCCTTGTTTTACTGATAATGTTTCTTGGATTATCCACCTTTACTGTGGGTCAGAACCGACATATCAAAGCCGGTGATGAGGCCTTTGAAAATCAACTCTATAAAACAGCTGCCCAGAAATACAAAAAAGGCTACAAAAAGCTTAAAAAAGCCGAAGATAAAGACACAGTAACCATGAAAATGGCAGAATGCTATCGACTTACTAACGATTTAAGAAAAGCCAAGGCACAGTATAACAGGCTCGTACGACTCGGTATCTATAAAAACAGTCCGGAAATACTATTGCGCTATGGGCAGGTTTTGCTCATGCTCTCGGAATTTAAGGAAGCAGAAATTCAGTTTTCGCTCTATGATAGTCTCATGAATGCCGATCCACAAGCTCAGGTTGCAGTGGAATCGCTAAAATTTGCCCGCCGGGTTATAGCAAATCCTAAGAATTATACCGTTGAGAACCTTAAAAAAATAAATACGAAATACGATGAATTTAGCCCTGGTTTTCAGGATAATAACTATCAAAGTCTGTATTTTACATCCTCGCGCGAAGAAGCATTTGGCGACGATAACGATGGCTGGACTGGTGAGAAATTCAGCGATATATTTTATACCAAACTCGAGCGCGATGGCGAATGGAGCAAACCCGAATCCATTGACGAAGATGAAGTTATAAACACCAAAGCCAACGAAGGCCAGACAGTTTTCAACAGCCGGTTCAGCCGGATGTATTTTACCCGTTGTTTCAACAGTCCCGACAGGCCTTGCGGCTGCTTAATACTCATCACTAAACGCTCGGGCAGGGAATGGGACGACCCTCAAGTGGTGGAACTTGGCAGCGACAGTAGTCATGTGGTAGGGCATCCCGCCATCAGCGAAGACGAGAGATTTATCATTTTTGCCGCTGATTTCGACAACGGCTTAGGGGGTAAAGACTTGTACATTGCCGAGCGCGACAGCAAACGCGACGGATTTAAACGCCCCAGAAATCTGGGACCTAAAGTCAATACCATATTCGATGAAATGTACCCTTTCCTGCGGAATGATACTACCCTTTACTTCTCATCGAACGGACATATTGGAATGGGTGGACTCGATATTTTCAAGGTGATTATGAATTCAGATACCATTTCTGCCACCCCGGAAAATATGGGATTCCCCATGAATTCCCCTTCCGACGATTTTGGTATCATATTCGACCCAAACCAATATGAATCTGGTTTTCTGTCGTCGAATCGTGCCAATGGCAAAGGTGGCGCCGACCTTTACAGCTTTGTGCTTCCCCCTTTAGAATTCACCATTTCGGGTATTGTGACCGACGACTATACCTATCAGGTTGTTGATGGAATGGATGTGCTGCTCAAAGGCTCCGATGGCTCAGAGAAAAAAGCAAAAACCCAGACCGACGGAACCTTCAATTTCAATAAAAATCAGGTTTCATCGGATATGGAATATGAGGTGGTATTTGAACGGGAAGGCTATTTGCGCTTAGTAACAAAAGAAACTACCGTAGGCTTGGATCACAGCAAAGACATTCAAATGGAAGTTAAGCTTCAGCGTTTGGTCGAAGCACCCATTGTGCTACCCGAAATACTATTCGATTTGGCTAAATGGGATTTAAAACCACAATTCGAAGACAGTATTCAGGGACTTATAGAAACCATGGATGCCAATCCGAATATTGTGGTGGAATTGGGTGCCCATACCGATGCCCGCGGCAAGGATGAACAAAACGACATTCTCTCGCAAAAACGCGCTGAGTCGGTGGTTGATTATTTGATACTTCGTGGCATTGATCCCGGAAGATTGTTTGCCAAAGGCTACGGAGAATCCACCCCCCGAACCATCAACAACGAAATTTCGAAAAATGGAATCACATTTCCTGCCGGGCTAACCCTGACCGAGGGCTATATCGACTCTTTACCAAAATCGCAGCAGGAAACAGCCCATACGCTGAACCGGAGAATAGAATTCAGGATTCTGAGAAAAGACTTCAAACAAAGAGCATTGGCCGAACGGGGCGATACAAGCAGTATAGAAATTGAGATGGGCGACAAGAAAAACCTCATTTTCTTTTCCAGTCCCGACAAAAAAATGTATAAAACCGACTGCTCCATCAATGGCTATAGCTTCGATGTGATTTACACGCCGCTGACCAATCTTGTAACATGCTCTGTTGATTTTGCTCTGGAGCTTTTGAAACAAGGTGTTATTAAAAAAGAAGATTTTAAAGGAAATCCTGATGATATTATTTCCACAGGAAATATAGTTCATAAATCGGTTTTCACCATAAAAGATTTCAGACTTGGCAATCAAACCATCCGCAATTTGGATGTGTATGTTTGGCATGGAAGCTTACATCCATTTTTTATCAACGAAGTGACTCTCAATAAGTTTGGAGTTCCAACCATCAACGAAGAAATGAAAACCATCACTTTTGAATAAGGCCATGAGCGATTCATCAAGATATTATCAGCGGGGAGTTTCTGCATCGAAAGAAGATGTACACAGCGCCATAAAAAACATCGACAAAGGATTGTTTCCCAAGGCTTTTTGCAAGATAATACCCGATTTGCTGGGTGGCGATGACGACTATTGCACTATTATGCACGCCGATGGAGCTGGCACCAAATCGGCGCTGGCTTATATGTATTGGAAAGAAACAGGCGATTTATCGGTTTGGAAAGGCATTGCTCAGGATGCATTGGTAATGAATCTCGACGATTTGATTTGCGTGGGAGCTACCGACAATATTCTGCTTTCCTCTACCATAGGCCGAAACAAAAACCTGATTCCCGGCGAAGTGATTTCATCCCTAATTAATGGTACCGAGGAGCTATTGGAAGAGTTGAGAAAATGGGGGGTGAATATTTATTCCACAGGTGGCGAAACAGCCGATGTGGGCGACCTGGTGAGAACAATTATTGTGGACAGTACCGTGACCGCCCGAATGAAACGTGCCGATGTGATTGACAACTCCAGAATTGCCGCGGGCGACGTGATTGTGGGATTGAGCAGCTATGGGAAGGCCATTTACGAGAAGGAATACAATGGCGGAATGGGAAGCAATGGACTTACCAGTGCCCGACACGACGTATTTTCTAAAATCCTTGCTACCCGGTATCCCGAGAGCTACGATCCATCTGTCCCCGAATCGCTCGTTTACTCCGGACAAAAACTACTCACCAACTCCACTCCGGTTCCGGGCATAGATGCAGGGAAATTGGTGTTATCCCCTACCCGCACCTATGCACCCATTATAAAAAAAGTGCTCGATGTTATGCGCCCACAGATTCATGGAATGGTGCATTGCAGCGGTGGAGCACAAACGAAAATTCTTCATTTTGTCGACAAATTGCACATCATTAAAGACCATTTGTTTCCAATTCCCCCACTTTTCGAGATGATTCAGGAACAATCGCAAACCGATTGGCAGGAGATGTATAAGGTTTTTAATATGGGACACCGAATGGAATTGTATGTTCCGCTGAATGTGGCTCAGGAAATTATCGAAATTTCAAAATCATTTGGCGTTGATGCTCAGCTCATTGGAAGAGTAGAAACGGCAACAGAGCTTAAACTGACCCTATCTGGAGCCAAAGGAAAATTTGTTTATAACAAGGCCTGATAAAATTTTAGAACTTTTTTTCTGAATGCTTGAAAAGGCAAATTCGTATGGTTAACTTTAATCATCGAACCTTTATTAGATTTAATTGAAAGAAGTCAGGACGATCAAAATCAATTCAAGGCAAAAAACAATTAACCACAGTCGTAAAAGTGATTCGATAAAAAGTTCTTATAAGCAAGAAGTAAATTGTGAACCAACCACAGGGTATCAACAGTGTCCTTTCAACACATAATAATTCATAAGCCCAATTATTTGCTCTGATGGTTGGTTTTCGTATGTTTATAAGAATCAAAATTTTATGCTACGAGATGCGCAAAATCCCCGAAATCGAAATTTTATAAATTTTTGGCGATGATAATAAAACACAGCTGTTTTAATATCTTATATCTTTGCCAAAAAGCTCTATAGCCTCCACTTTATGAAGAATTTTATTCCAATAACCCTGCTCACGCTACTATTCTTACTGATTTCTACTCAGGTCTTTTCCCAAACAAAAACCATCACCGGAAGCATTGTGGATGAAGACACCAAAGAAACCCTGGCATTCGTAAATATCATCACACCCGATGGAAAGACAGGCGTATCGACCGATATTGATGGCAAATTTAAAATCCAAGTGGATGCATCGGTAGAAAATCTGCTGATTTCGTCGGTTGGGTATGAAAAATTAGATTTTATCCTCCCCCAAAAAACCACCAGAATCCTAATAAAACTCAAGCGGAAAGCCTATTTACTTTCGGAGCTGGAAATAACCCCTGGTAGCAATCCGGCGCACCGAATCATAAAAAATGTGGTTTTATACCGCGATACTAACAATCCAAAAAAACTTTCGAGCTTTTCGTATACGAGCTACGATAAAATGGTAATTACGCTGGATCAGGAGCATGTTCAGCAGGCAGATTCCATTCTCGAAATACCCGATAGCATTGGCTCCATAAGCTCCATTGTCAAAGACAAGGACATTCTGATAATGGAAAATGTGGTGGAGAAAAAATTTCTGGCGCCCGAACGAAATCATGAAAAAATAGTGGCTTCGCGGGTTTCGGGCCTCAAAGACCCCCTGGTTGTTTTTGTGGTTTCGCAAATTCAATCCACCTCTTTCTACGACGAAATCATTCATATGGTGAACAACCACTATATCAATCCCATAAGCGAAGGAAGTCTGACAAAATATCATTTCAGAATGGAAGATACCACCTATTCTGCAGCCGGTGATACCATTTTCGCTATTAGTTTTGAACCCTATTCCAATACCAATTTCGATGGATTGAAGGGGGTTTTGAATATCAGTACCAATAAATGGGCTATTGCCAATGTGAAGGCAGGCCCGGCATCGGCCGATATGGGGTTTAATATCGAAATTCAACAGCTTTACGATTTTATTGAGGGACATTGGTTCCCTATTCAACTGAATACCAATATCATTTTCAGCAATATGACGGCTACCTCCAAAGGTGGCGAACAGGCCAATTTTATCGGAATTGGGAAAAGCTATCACGAAAATATTGTTCTCAATCCCGAACTCGTGAAACGGGAATTTTCGTTTGCCGAAATTGAGCTCGATCCGAATGCGGGGTATGTAAACGATGACTTTTGGAATCAATACCGTGTGGACAGCCTCACCAATAGAAACCGCAGAACCTACGAGTTTATGGACAGCGTGGGTCAGGCCATGAATTTCGACCGGAAAGTAAAACAAGCGGAAACCCTGTTCACAGGTAAAATTCCCTGGGGGAAATTTGATATTCCGCTCAATAAATTTGTGGGTTATAATAATTATCAGGGGTATTGGGTTGGCGCAGGCATCAGAACCAATAAGCGAATCAGCTCAAAATGGGAATTGGGTGGCTATGGAGCCCGGGCTTTTCGTGCCGAAAAACCAAAATACGGATTCGACGGTCAATGGCTCTTATACAGACCCCGGGCGCTGAAGGTTTTTGCTTCCTTCTCCAAAGACTACGAAGAAACCGGGGGCGTTGAATTTTACAACAATCAGCTCACCGTTTTCAACCCCGAAACTTTTAAAGACTTCTTTATTTCGAGAGCGAATTATACCGAACGCAAAGAATTGTTTATTCGCTTCAGAACCCTGCGGTTTGTTCATGCCAATGTGGGAATTCGACTGGACTCAAAAGCAGCTGAATACGACTATTTTTTCATCCCCACATCAACCAATCATTTTGTTTTCAGCGAGATACAAGTGGGTTTGCGTTTTGCATATAAGGAACGATATTTAGACAACAGTCGCATGATGCTGAGTATGGGAACCCGCTATCCTCTCATTTTTTTCAACTATTACAAAGGCGTTAAAGGGTTGTTTGGGGGCGATTTTAGTTATCATAGATTCGATTTGCGAATCACCAAAAGTTTCTATACCAAATATTGGGGAGAAACCAATATCGACCTGCGGGGTGGAGTGGTTTTGGGCGACATTCCGCATACCAATCTCTACCGCGGAACGGGAACCTACGGCATAGCAGGCTTCTTTGTCCCTTCGACATTTAGTAGTATGAGCTCCTTCGAGTTTCTTTCGGACCGATATGTGGCTGCATTTTTATCGCATAATTTTGGTACGCTGTTATACCGGAGAAACAAGTTTAAGCCCGAATTGGTTTTGCTGACCAATATTGGTTTTGGGTGGATATCGAAGCCTGAACTTCACGGAAATATTTCTTTTAAAACCATGGAAAAAGGATATTTCGAAAGCGGTATTCTGATAAATAGTTTGCTCGATTTATCGCTTTACAAATTGGGTGTGGGGGCAACCTACCGATATGGTGCTTATGGATTCGACCGTTTTATGGATAATATTTCCTTTCGTCTGACCTTGACTTTGCCTGTTAAACCCGCATTCAACCTGGTAGAATAGTCTGATTTATTGATTGCTGAGAATATCTGCCGGATTCGATTTGGAGGTAAGCCAGGTTTTTATACTAATGGTTATGAGCCCAATGAACAACGAAATGAAGCTGGTGTAAACAAAGGGCCAAATGCTTGGTTCTATGCGAAATACAAAATCGCTCAACCAGCTTTTAATAAAGAACCAGGCTGGAATCCAGGCAATAACATTGCTGATAAAAATGAGCAATACAAACTCCCGCGACATAGTGAACATGAGCCTTCCAATGCTGGCTCCAAGAATTTTTCTGATTCCAATTTCGGCTTTTCGTTGCTCCGAAATAAAGGCCACCAACCCATACAACCCCAGCGCAGCTAGGAAAAGCGCTACCACGGTAAAAAAATAAAAAATCCGCCCCAGACGATTATCGGCAGAGTAGATTTCATCGTAGGTTTGATCGAGGTAATTGTAGCGGAAAGGAGCATGTGGCAAATGTTTGTGCCATTTGCGTTCAATCTCGGCAATTAAGGTTGTGGGGCTGCCGGTTTCCACTTTTAAAATTACATAACGAAAGAACGGAGGGAAAATCTGAATCATCAGTGGCTCCACTTCCGAATGCAAAGATGCATAATGAAAGTCCTTCACTACCCCAATAATCTTTCCTTTTTTGGGTTGTTTTACCGCATAATTGAAAATCACATCTTTACCAATGGGTCTATCAATCTGATATTTTTTCACGGCTGCTTCGTTTAAAATAAAGGCATTGCTATCGGACCAGATGTCCAAATTAAAGGTGCGACCCTCAGCAATTTCGAACCCGAAGGAGCTTAAAAAATCGTGATCCACGCAAAGCATTCTGATGCCCAGATAGGGATCGGTTTTAGGGCTTTGAGCTGCTGAATCATCCTTTTGCTCCAGCGATGGCAGGTAGATTCCATAATAGCCAAAACGCTCGCCCGGAATATTGCTACTGCCGGTAACCGAAAGAATGCCGGGCGTTTGAATAAAATCTTTTTTTAGCTCGTGCAGATGCTGCAGACTGTTTTCGCCGTGAAGCGGAATCACAATCACATGGTCGCGGTTAAAACCCAAATCCTGGGTACTGATGAACCTGAGTTGCTGAGCCACCACAATGCTTGCAATAGAAAGAAAAACTGCAATGCTAAACTGCGATATCACCAGGATTCGGCGCAGAATGAGATTGAGCTTATTGTTTTTCTGGGCATTCAGCCGATTGGAAAGTACCGACAAAGGGCTGAAAGTCGACATGAATAAACTTGGGTAAAATCCCGAGAAAATGGTGAGCACCACCACGGTTATCACGATGAAGGTCATTATTTCGAACGACCATATCATGTTAATTGACAAGCTTTTACCAACAAACGAATTAAAGGTTGGAAAGCTTAACTCCACAAAAACCAAGGCAGTAATGGTTGAAGCAAGCACCAAAATAAAGGCTTCGCTAATAAAATGAAAAAAGATATTCTTTTTTTGAGCCCCCAGGATTTTCCGCACCCCAATTTCGCGGGCTCTGATAATGGAGCTTGCCGTGGCCAGATTGATATAATTGATAGAAGCTAAAAGCAGAATAAAAAGTGCAATGGTGAAATAAATGAAGATATAATCATAGTTGCCATTGGTTTGATATTCTTTCTCGGCATGGCTTTTAAGGTGAATATCGTTGATGGGAATAAATAAAATATCGGCTTTTATTTTATCGCGACTCATGGTCGAATCGGCTTCTTGTGCCAGAATATGATCGAGTCGTTTTGATTGATATTCAATCAGATAATTTCGTAACTCGTTGGTAGAACGTTCATTTGGCGATCTGAAATAGGTATAAAAGGCTATGGGCCCGGTGCTATCGGCTTCGGGGAACGATTTTCGAAGGAGTTCCATAGAAAAAACCACATCAAAATTTAAATGCGATTGCGAGGGAATCTCCTTAAACACCCCGGTGACTACAAATAAAGCGCCGTCGGCTTCAATTTTTTGGCCGGTAACATCAGTATTTCCAAAGAGTTGCATGGCTATTTTCTCCGAAATCATCAAATCGTTGGGATGATTGAGCTTTGCCTGCCTGGGCACTGTGACCATGGGAAAAGAAAATACATCGAGGAAACCGGAATCGGCAAAAATAACCTGACCACTGTTGGCGGAGCGGGCATTGGCATAGAGAAATGGCGGGTTAAAATAGGTCATCAAGCGGCACACCGACAGACTATCGACAGGTCCGCGGGCAATGCGCGGAGCCATGCTTCCGTCGCAGGTGGCCCAGCCCTGTTTATAGTCATCCCACTCGTAGCGCTCCTGAACGCGATAGATATTTTCGTAGTCGGTGTGGAATTTATCGAAGCTAAGTTCGTCGGTGATGTAGATAAAAATGAGAACGCTGGTGCCCAACCCCAAAGATAAACCCAAAACATTGATGAGAGTATAATATCTGTTTTTGGTTAAGAATCTGAAACTCGTTTTAACTACATTTTTCAACATGTGCTTCTCCCCCTAACCTTTATCCTTATTTATCCGCTGAAATAAAACGGCAATTTCGTGGGGTTTAAACAAATCAATATGAGCCACTTCATACTTAGAATCGTACTGATCGATGCATTCTTTTACAAAATCGGCCCGGGAAAAATTGGGGGACAAGGGTTGGTATCGGAATATTTCGATGCGATATTGCATAACAGGGATTTTATTTCGGTACACAAAAATATCCTGAGCTTCTCCAGGTGATTGGTCGGGGATTAATATTTTTATTTCTCGATGCATGACCTTGTTTTTAGGAAAACTTTTGAAGTATGTTTTCATTGATTATCTGGCCATCGAACAGGCGCAAAACCCTGTTGCTGTATGAGGCATCGCGCTGCGAGTGCGTAACCATAATAATGGTTGTTCCGCTTTTATTCACTTCGTCGAGTAGGCGCATCACTTCTTCGCCATGAGCCGAATCGAGATTTCCGGTTGGCTCATCGGCCAAAATAACCTGTGGAGCGGCCACCACTGCCCTGGCTACAGCTACCCTTTGTTGTTGCCCTCCGCTGAGCTGATTGGGGAAGGTATATTTTCGGTGAATGATTTGCATTTTTTCGAGAATGGAAGTCACTTTTTCTTTTCGCTCCTGAAGTTTCATCCCCATATAAATCAGGGGAAGCTCTACATTTTCATACACGTTTAATTCTTCGATCAGATTGAAATTCTGAAAGATAAATCCCATATATGTTTTTCGAATTTGGGACCGAATTATTTCCGATTTAAAAGTAATATTATCGCCGTTGAAGAAATAAGTGCCATCGGTTGGAAAGTCGATAAGACCGAGCACATTGAGCAAGGTGGTTTTGCCGCAGCCCGAAGGCCCCATGATGGCCAGAAACTCCCCTTTCTTTACCTCCAGATTCACATCGCGCAAAGCAATGGTTTCTACTTCGCTGGTGCGGTATACTTTGCTCAAATTTCGTAACCTAATCATACTCCCATTATTTGAATTTAATATATTCTATTGGTTATCAATCTATTGTCACACAAATGAATTTCTTTCCTGTATTATGAGAATGTCAAAAATAACATCCGGAATGAACCCAAAGCCCACCCTGAATCAACTAAAAATTCTGATGGCTAAGGTAAACAAAAGTGCTCCCCCAATGATTCCCAATCCGTTAACTGGTAATAAATTCCATAAAATCTTTAAAATATTCATCCTCGTTGCTTTTTAAAAACTCGTTAATATCCTTTTATTTTTATTTCCCAAACATCTCGAAACGCAATTGTTTACCCTGATTTCCGGCTTTTTCGTCCATTGATGAACCTAGTGCCATGCCGATTGCAATGCCAAAAGGGAAGCCAATGGCCAATAGGCCCATATTATGAAAAACCACCCCAAGAATTAACCCGAATGGAACACCAATACTGTTCATTCACAGCAAGATCCAAAGGCTTCTATAGTAGTTCTTTGGAATAATTTTAAACTCCTTTTCAAGAAATTTTACGATTTTTCACAGATTTTTGCCAAGTAACTTTGAATATGAACGGCGGCTTTCATTGAAATCGTTTATCTCGCTAACCCAACTATTTATAGCCGTTACCGTACCTTCGGGAAGTTGGCGCTCGTTGAGCTCATCGATAAGACTTTGAAACTTCGACCATTTAGTATGCAGCGATTTATTGAACTCGGCGGTGGGATTTGGTAAAAGAGAAGCGATATCCATACTTAAAAAATTTAAATATTAAAACCAGTGATTGTGATGTTATTTCAAATATAATGCCATGTCTTATAATATTCTGATTAGCTGATTTTCATATAGTTTAGTAATCGAAAAAAATTTTATTTCTGTTCGCCAGCGTTCATTTTTTTGTACATTTACGAACAAATTTTTTTACTATGTCAAAGTCAGAAGCCAAGATATTAATTATTGATGACGACAAGGATGTTCTGCTGGCAGCCCGCCTTTTTTTACGTCAATATTTTACGGTGGTGCATACAGAAAGCAACCCAGAATATATCCCCGACTTAATGCGAAATGAAAACTACGACATCTTCTTGCTCGACATGAATTTTTCGAAAGATGCCACCAGCGGAAAAGAAGGCTTTGTGTGGTTGAATAAAATTCTGGAGCTCGACCCGGCTGCGGTGGTCATTTTTATCACTGGCTACGGCGACATTGAGCTTGCGGTTCAAGGCATAAAAGAAGGAGCCACCAATTTTATTCTAAAGCCGTGGGACAATAAAAAGCTTTTGGCCGAAATCACCGCCAACATTCAGATACGCGAGTCGAAAAAAGAGCTGGAGAACCTTAAAAGCAAGCAAAAGGTGCTCATTTCCGATGCCGATTCGTCGTTTGGCGAGGTCATTGGAACTTCGGGATCTATCAGTCAGGTTCTAAATACCGTGCAAAAAGTGGCCAAAACCGATGCCAATATCCTGCTATTGGGCGAGAACGGTACTGGTAAAGAAATGATAGCCAGAGCCATTCACCGCGCATCGAATCGTAAAAACGAAGTATTTGTTACGGTAGATTTGGGAGCCATCACAGAATCGTTGTTCGAAAGTGAGCTCTTTGGTTATAAAAAAGGTGCTTTTACCGATGCCAAAGAAGACCGGGCCGGAAGGTTTGAAGCCGCCAACAAAGGAACTATTTTCCTCGATGAGATTGGGAATTTGAGCTATGGCTTGCAATCGAAGTTGCTTTCGGTTCTCCAAAGCCGAAAAATTGTGAGGCTGGGAACCCATAT
Organism: Draconibacterium orientale; assembly: GCA_020718205.1. Lineage (GTDB taxonomy): Bacteria > Bacteroidota > Bacteroidia > Bacteroidales > UBA12170 > UBA12170. The sequence continues at coordinate 15,517 of DYSN01000013.1, read as the reverse complement.
GGAAACCGAAATCGATGTTAGGATTATCTGCGCCACCAATATGCCACTGTATCAAATGGTGGAAGAAGGAAAATTCAGACAGGATCTACTGTATCGCGTGAATACCGTAGAAATAAATATTCCTCCCCTACGCGATCGCACCGACGATATTCCCGATTTGGTGGATTATTTTCTGGGGATGTATTGTAAAAAATACAAACTCGATACCAAAAGGCTTAGTGTGGCAGCGGCCAAAAGACTTAAAAAACACAGCTGGCCTGGAAATATCAGAGAACTTCAGCATACCGTGGAACGAGCTGTAATTATGAGCGAAAGCAATACTTTGCAGGCTCACGATTTCTTTCTTACCAAGCCCCTTCATAAAAATGCCCTCCTCAATGCCGATAACCTGAATCTGGAAGACACCGAAAAAATTCTGATTCGAAAAGTGATTGACAAACACGGAGGAAATATTACCAAAGCAGCCCGTGAACTGGGTTTAACCAGAGCTTCTCTGTATCGCAGAATCGAAAAATATGACCTTTAATACGTTCAGAAGCAGTATCATAGTGAGGTTGGTGTTCATACTCATCAACGCCTTTCTTATTGTGTGGCTGTTTCAGAGTAGCAATTATATTTCATCCACCATAAGTGTGGCCATTGTTGTGGCACAAATAGCTTTGCTCATAAAATATGTGGAGCAAACCAATATGAAACTCACCCGGTTTTTCGAGAATATAAAATACAACGATTTTACCAGCAGTTTTGTGTCGGAGAATAAAGGCGAAAGCTTTAACGCACTCAACGAGAGTTTTAATCAGGTAATTCAGCAGTTTATTAAAACCCGCGCCGAAAAAGAAGACCACCACCATCAGCTTCAAACCATAGTTCAGCATTTGAGCATAGGTATCATTACCTTTCGCAAAGATGGGCAGGTAGATATTTATAATAATGCCATAAAACAACTCTTCAAAATCAATACTCTGAAGCATATCAAGGAGTTGGCTCAAATTGACGAAGAGTTGCCCGAAAAGCTCCTTCATTTGCGGCAGGACGAGAGCAAGCTCATTAAACTCTATCAGGAAGAAGAGCTTATGCAGCTTTCGGTTCAGGCCACAGAATTCAAGAAAAAGGGGGAAGAATACCTGTTAATCAGCATAAAAAACATCCATTCCGAATTGGAGAGAAAAGAAGTGGACAGCTGGCAGCAACTTATCCGCGTGCTCACCCACGAAATTATGAATTCTATCACCCCCATTTCATCGCTGGCATCCACTGTAATTCAAATGCTTCCGGACGACAAAAATCAAAACTTCGAATCGGAAGATCTGGAAAGCATGCATCAGGCATTGAGCACCATCAGTCGCCGAAGCGATGGCTTACTGAATTTTGTAACACTTTACCGCGATCTAACCCGGATTCCCCAACCCAATTTCAGGCAAGTGGTGGTTAAAGATATGCTTTTCGATGCCAAGTTACTGCTGCTTCACCGCACCGGTGCTTCGCATATCGATATTCAGATTCAAACCATTCCCGAAGACATCAGCATAAAAGCCGACCCCAATCTGATAGAACAGGTTCTCATTAATCTACTCATCAATGCACATCATGCTCTCGAAAACCGCGATAACCCACAGATTATTCTAAGCAGCCGTTTCAATAAAAATGAACGGGTAGTGATAGAGATTGCCGACAATGGAACGGGAATAAAACCCGAGATGATGGATAAAATTTTCATGCCTTTTTTCACTTCAAAAAGCGAAGGATCGGGAATTGGGCTCAGTTTGAGTCGCCAAATCATGCATCTTCACAAAGGAAATATTTTCGTTAAATCGATTCACGGAACAGGTTCAGTTTTTACATTAATTTTTTAGTCGGGTATTCCAAAAAATTATTACTTTTAATAGATGACCACCAGCAAGCAAATATGCGAAATATGTTGCCCTGGCGGATACTTTAAATGAATGAAAATCAATCAGAAAACTATATAACACCTATGAATACAAGGAAATATAACGCTCAATTGTATGAAACACTTTTAAGTTCGGACGACATAATTCTATGTTTTATAACACCGGAGCTTCAAATTTTTTCGGCCAGCAATGGTTTTAAAAAGCTGTTTTTACATAAAAATCCTTTATCCGAAAATACAAAACCCACCCTTGAAACCCTATTCGACTTCGGGAGAAAAAACAAAGCATTTTTTACAGAGCTCATCAACTATTTTGCCCATGCAACCCCAACATCAATCAAAGTATTGCACACCGCAACCGAAGCTTTCGAAATCAGGTTGTCTGATAAATTTCTGCATGAAGAAACCCCAATGAGCGCCTTGTTTTTAAATCGGAAATCTGATTATGAAACCGGCAATATTTCGGAGGAAATAAACCCCTTGCTACAGGAATATATTGAACTGGCGGGCGATGGAGTTGTGCTCGGAAACGAAAAGGGAGAAATCATTCATATAAACCAGGTGATGGTTGAGTTCACGGGATTTTCAAAGTCGGAAATTATAGGTAAGCATATTCGCTATATTTTCGAAGATGATGAGCTGGAGAAAAAACCACTGCGTTTTCAGGATTTAGACAAGGGCGCCGAAATATTAACCGAACGATGGCTTCGCCGCCGGAAAGGTAACGGTATTCCTGTTGAAATGCATTCCAGAAGAACATCGGATGGCTATATCAGCATCATGCGAAATATAAGCCAAAGATTGGAAAGCCAAAAACAGCTGAAGGACATGCACGACCGCCTTCTGTTTGTTACCAAAATGGAAGCCATTGGAATTATAGAAGTGGATATGTCGAACGGGCATGTGAGCATTAACAACAATATGCTCGATATTTTGCAAAAAGACCGGGTTGAAGTAAAAAATTCGCTCAATTTCTGGCTCCAATCCATTCACCCCGACGATGTGGATCGGGTGAAAGAAGGAATAGATATGGTGGTTGAAACAGGTCAATTGATGGATTTGATCTATAGAATAAAACATAACGACCATAAAGAAAGTACCATTAAATCATCCGCCAATATTCTCCGGGGTTTGGATGAAGATGTAAACCGATTGATTATTAGCTCGGTAGATATTTCATCGTCCATTAATCTGAAGAACCAGATTCGGGAGCAAATGAACACTTTTAAAGCACTCACAGAAAGCACGTCGGCGGCCATTTTCATCTATTCCGACAAATATTTGTTTGTGAATCAAGCCTTTGAAAGAATAACAGGATATAATCAAACTTCCTTGAAGAACCTGCCCTTTTGGCAAATAGTTCACCCTGATCACCGGGAGTTGGTGAAAAAAAGAGGAATCCGGCGCATCACAGGCGATTCAACCATACCCAATTACGAATTTAAAATTCTAACCAAAACCAACCAAACTAAATGGTTAGAATTTTCAGCAAATCATACCCTATATATGGGACAGAAAGCTGCCATTGGCACAGCTTTCGATATTACCGACCGCAAAAATATGGAGCTTAAACTCATGCAAAATATTGTTCAGATTGAGGATGAAAAGCAAAAATCATTGGAGATTGAATCGCAGTTCAGAGTCTATATGGAACAAAATACTGCTCCTATGCTGGCCCTTGATGTGGCTACAAAATCGTTTGTATTCTCCAATGAAGCAGCCCGAAAAATGTATGGCTATAGCACAGAAGAATTTCTGAATCTCACGGCCTACGATATCCAGACCCTTACGAAAGATGATGTGGATATGAAAATGAAACAAGCGTTGGAAAATTTTGCCTATAATTACGAATTTGTTCATAAAAAGAAAAACGGTGAACGAATTTCTGTGGATGTACATGTGAGTAAAGTTGTTCATAATCAAATGATTACATTCGTATTAATCATTCACGACAAAACCGAAGAGCTTAGAAATAAATCACAATTAAAACAATCGCACGATACCTATCAGAACATTCTCAACAGCATCTCCGAAATGATTTATATTCTAAATCTAAATGGGGAATTTATATTTGTGAATCAGGCAGCCATAGAAAAATATGGATATTCTGCCGATGAGTTTGTTGGTTCTACACCCGAATTTGTTTCTGCACCCGGAAAGAACAACTCGGATCAAGTTGCCAAAGCCATAAAAAAGGCTTTTGATGGTCAACAGAATACCCTTTATTTCTGGGGATTGAAAAAAGACGGAAGCATTTTTCCGAAGGAAGTAGTTCTTTCGCCTGGTTTTTATTTTGGCGAACGCGTAATCATAGCAGTTTCGCGCGATATCAGCGAGCAAATAAAAATTACAAACGAGCTCATTGAAGCCCGCGACAAAGCTGAGGAAAGCGATCGGCTGAAGTCGGCATTTCTGGCCAATATGAGTCACGAAATCAGAACCCCCATGAATGCCATACTCGGCTTCTCGGAACTCATTCTCGACCCTCACATGGAAACCGATGAAAAGGTGGGATTTCTAAAAATCATTAACCGAAGCAGTTACCATTTGCTAAATCTCATCAACGATTTGGTCGATATATCGAAAATAAATGCCAATCAAATGAAAATATCGGTCAATATATTCAGCTTGAATGGTTTGCTCATGGAATTGGTTCACTATTTCAATGGAGAACTGATAAACATGCACAAACAAGACAAAGTATTGCTGAGTTATAGCTTTGGTCTAAGCGTGGGAAACGACATGATGAGCAGCGACGAAACCCGCTTGCGACAGATTCTGCACAATGTGATTGAAAACGCAGTGAAATTCACCCGAAAGGGAGAAGTGATTATATCTTACGAACTTAACGATGGACATCTGCATTTCACCATCAGCGATACAGGTATTGGAATGACCGACTTACAAAAACAAATTATTTTCGATAGATTTACTCAGGCCGATAGCAGCATCAGCCGGGAATTTGGTGGAACCGGACTTGGCCTTGCCATTGCAAAATCGTGTGTTGGTTTATTGGGAGGCGAAATATGGGCGGAATCGGAGCATGGAATTGGAACCCGTATGCAATTCACCATTCCATTTAATACCTTGCCCACAGAGAATTAGAGCCCAAATTCACGGGCTTTATCCGACGATTTACTGGGATTCCACGGGTCTTTGTAGCTCGAGAGAAAGAATATTTCTTTTATATAGGCCATGGATCGTACAATACGCATATAATACCCATTGTAAATCATCATAAGCGGAATGTAAATGATTAGTTTTATTTCCTGTCGCCACCGCTCAGATATCATTAAAATCACCAGAAACTGAAGAAAACTCGCTGTTCCATAGAGCATGATTTTTAGCGGGATGATGAAGGCCAGAAAATCAACGTTAGTCACAACTATGTTAATGATGTAGAAAAACCACACCACGTCGAGAATGAGGTTGTAGAAAATATTTTCGAAGTTAGCAAAGAAATTGGAAAAACTAAAATTGGCTCCGGGCAACAATACATCCTTATGTTTCCTCAAACGAAACCTGACGAGCGATTTATTCCAACGCATACGCTGGTTTGACAAATTTTTAAATTTTTCAGGAACATTGGTCAATCCTACTGCAGTGTGCTCAAATTCAATTCTGTATCCAAGCTTTCGAATCTTAACTGTTATGTCTCCATCCAATCCCGGGCCAATATCCCACCCACCGATTCTATCGAGAATATCTTTGCGGAAAGCACCAAAAGCACCCGAAATAATTTTATAAATCCCCAGATAAGCTGTTACCATACGCCCAATTGAGATGGTTTGAAGATATTCAATTGCTTGAAGCGATGTGCAAATATTTTTGGAGTAGTTTCTCACTTTTATATTTCCACCCACCGCTCCCACGGTTTCGTCGAGATAGAATGGAATAATGATATTCTCGATGGCGCTGGCATCGAAAGATGAGTCGGCATCGAGGTGAACCACGAATTTTCCGGTGGCATAGCGTAATGCCAGATTTGCTGCCGAAGCTTTGCCGCCACGGGCATCGTTACACAGAAATACATCGATATAGCCATTGTCGTATAAACTCTTGCAAATGGTGTAGGTATCATCGTCCGAGCCATCATCCACAATCACTATCTGAATATTTTTATAGGTCTGCTCGTTGAGCGAATTTACTAATTTATAGATGTGTTTACCTTCGTTTTTTCCGGGCGCAATAACCGAAATAACAGGATTTTCGAGTAGGAACTTGCTCCGGGCATTTTCGCGGGCAGTGCGCATGGTATCGCGACGGCGGAAATAGACAAACAAGATAACAAAGTCCATGAGAAGAAATCGTGGTGCCTCGAGTAGAAAGAAGTACCAGAAAATATTGAATACCTTTTCGAAACCGTTAGAATACCAATACCAAAAAAATTCGTCCCAAAAATTATAAATCATCAGGGTGCACCTATATTAGTTAACAAACTATTAATTAAGTCGTTATGATTTTTTGAACTGTCTATATTTTCGGCTTTAATTTTTACAACAATATTGGCATCGTCCACATTGCTATCGATGAGTTTCTGAATACTGTGTCTGATATTATTCAACAGACTTTCGAGCCGAAACTTGTCATTATCGGGCGAAATAATGAGGAAAGTATTGTTATTGATAAAGGTGAGTATGTCGGTGGCCAAGGTAGCATTCTTCAAAAATTCCGCTATTTCGTTTATAACCAAAGTATATTTTATACCCATTGAAGCATTGAGTGCCGCTGGCGACCTCAGGCTCAAACTACCGGCACTGCTTGTTTTTCCACTGTTTTTAATGCGCTCTATTTCGTATTTCAGGAAAATATTAAATGTTGAAAATCCAATAAAACCGGGCATTTCCGACTCAGTTTTCTGGCTTGGAACCAAACCCCCAATGGCTGCTTCTTCGCCCAATGCGGTGAGCTCATAGTTATAAATTTTTCGTGAAAGCAAACTATCCACATTGTGAATGGTTTGGCAATTCATGCAAAGTGCTTGCATAACCGAGTCCTGAAAATGGTGACCGCAGCTGTTGCAGGTATAAATGAGTGAAGGCTTATCGTAATCTACGCCAATATGTCGCAACAAGCGGTTACATTTTGGGCAAATCATCTGGTCGTTGGTAATGTAATCGCTTTCGGGTGCCACATGAGCACAAACAAAGTGATGGATTAGGTTTTCGGTGTACAAATCAGATGATTGGCATTTGGGGCAAACTTCACGGTAGTTTAGAAACCCCGAATAACAATTATTGCACAAATGAACTATGTCTTCGTAACGGAGGCGGAACAATTCCTTGCCCACCATTTTATCGAGAATGCCGAATTTCTCTTCGGTATTTGCGTTTTTAAAATGCAGACTCAGCAGCGGAAACTCATAGCCTATATGCGACGACGATGAAATTATAGCTTTCATGCGGCGCTGACGTGTATAATGAAACCTGATGATTTTATTTTGAATCTTAATTTCCTGGTCGTTATTGTCAGTAGTTTGCAATTGCTTAATCCGCTGGTCGATGCCCTGATAAACCCCCATAAATGTTTCTTCCTGAAGGCTGTGGATGGTTCCATCGGTGAGGCTTGCAATATAAGCATCAATTTCTTCGCTGATGGAAAGTATGAAGATGGGTACCAGATAGATAGACTCAACAAACGATGACCTTACCTGTCTGATAAACGAAGCGCAACCCTCGCGATTGGAATAATCGAGGATGATTGCATCGCTTATCACCACCCTCTTGATGTCCAGATCGGTATAATCGGAAATAAAAAATATTTCCTTATCACTTTGGGTTTGAACCTTTTTTCCAAATTGATCGTTTGCCATAGGTTTTAATATTTTAAGGGTTCTTATTTGCTCCCTATTCTTTAGAAATATCTGGTTTTCGTGATTCTCACTTCAAACAAATGATATTTTTTCCACTCCTGCGCCATCTCTTGCGATTCAGGAATCAACCTAACCACAACTCTCCTTTTATATCTTGCTTTTGGCTCCACAAAATCCAGTGGCAATTCCTCAGTATTGATATAGAAATTATTGATGATTCCTGAACTCACCTGACCATTGGCAAAGGTAATATCAAGACTTTCGCCCAATTCAAACTGGTCAATATCTTTTTGATCCAGATAGCCAAGAATAAAAATGCTATCGAAATTATTTACATACATCACGATGTCTTTCTTGTAAATAACTTCTTCGGTTTCGTAGAAGATTTTATCTATTTTCCCGTTCACAGGACTGCGGTAATAATCCCATAGAATCACGTCATCGCCGTCGCCGGTATTTATCACTGGCTGGTTTATTTTCGATTGGTTTTCATAATAATTCAGCTGCGACAGATACTCCTTTAAATAGGCAATCTCGTCTTCGGTTTTGGTGATATCCACTTTTAATTTCTCAATCTCAAGCAAAGCCTGCTTCAACTCCACCTGTGGATAAACATCGAGATAAACCTCTTTGCGGGTAATGGCTATTTCTTTTTCAATTCGGTTAATATTGTTTTTAAAATCTTCTATTTCAATATAGTTTAAGCTAATATTCTTTTGAGTTTGCAGCCTTTCTTTCAAATACCAGTCAGAATTATTCGAAACCACGGCTGCAACAGCTGCTCCGCTTCCATTGTCTTCGTTGTCCATCAGATTCAGGCGGTAATAGAACAAGGTATCGCCCTTATTTACAGTTTCTTTTTCCTTAACATGATATTTAAATACAGAAATATCATCGGGAAACTGAACTCTGAACTGATGAGAGTAGACATGTCCGTATATGTTTACATAAAAGCTTTTGCTAATAGTGTAGTAAATTATCGAAATAAAGATGGCTAAAAACAATATTAAATATACAATCCGATCCCAATTGGCGGATTTCTTAGGAGCCTCTTCTCTGACTCCCTTAAGTACTGTTGCTTTCGTTTGAAATTTAAACGGCTTCATGCGGCTTCCTTTTTTATTAATAGGTCACAATAAATGCACCTGTATTTCCTGATTGTTCTTTATATATTCGGAGTTGCCTGTAAGCATCTCTTTCCGATGAAAAATTGCCAATGGTGTATTTGTATAATCCATCATAGATAATTTCTCTGATATCTTCAGCTTTAAATCTGATGAGAAAATTTTCGCTCAGTTTTACTTTGCTGGCGGCTATTTGAATTCTGTAAACGGCGGTTACTTCAACCGATGGCACAACAGATTCATTTTGAACTATTTCTGTATTCTCTGCTATCATTTCTTCCTGCTCCTGAATGGGTTCGGCCAGGGTGCTGTCGGCCAATTCTATTATAACTACCGAATCCATAGGAGCACTAACAATTTGCAAGTCTATTGCCTGATTTTCAATTGGTTTCGCCGACTCATTTATTGTTTCTGTATCTGAAAAAGCAGATACCAAAACTTGAGTTTCTACAACAGTATCGGAGGTCATGTCTACTATGATCTCAGAATCGTTCGAAATTGTTGCAACTGTTTCGGACTCCACAGCAACACGGATTTCCGTTTTTGCTTGTTCAGCTATAACTTCTACGGTCACCACATTTTCTGCCGCGATGGTTTCTTTTTCAAAAACTTCTTCAACAACCTGATTCACAATTTCTTCGGCGGTTACAATTTCTTGCTTCTCCACCGCCTTTTCCACCTCTGTTTTTTCAGGAACGCGAGATTCGGAAAGATAAATCTGGTCTTGAATGCTTGCAATCAACGATTCGGGGGAGTCGGTATGGTTTATGACACGGGTATCGAGGTGAAACATGCTTTCGTAGGACGAGAAAGCAAAATTGCTGATGCCCAGATTGTCGTGCAAATTCGACATAAAATTATCCACATGCATACGATCAACAAAATCGGCACCATCGAGATTGAGCACCAAGCGATCGCGATCCATGCTGATTTCGCGTGAATAGGTGGATTGAATTTTTTCGCGATCGGGCATTCCGCGCTCTCTCACAAAAACCAAATCGAATTTGTCAAATATCCTATTTAACAAGTTAATGCTCATATTGCCGGGTATTCCAATACTTAGCCTGATTCCGCCTTCTGTATCATTCTGTGGAATGCTGTTTAACCAATCGGAAATGACCAATTCGTCCGACTCGTTCATTGACTGATTGCCAGAAATTTCCAGCTCGTAATGGCGGCCAATAACTCTATCCTTGTTCCATTGACGAATCTGTGCTATGTCGGCTGCCACATTGGGCAACATACTGGTTGCAGTGATGCGGGTCATTGGGGTAAAGAAAATATTAGCCATACGGGTTTTATCGAGCATTACCCGGAGTTCTTCTGAAACCGAATCGCCCGAGGTTTCAACAATAGCGTCTATAAATTCGTTCTTCCATAAGAAATTGGCCAAATCGGTAGCCGCGAATCTTTGCATATCATCTCTACTGATAAACATTTTTACGCTGCCACTATAGCGTCCCACAAAATCTTCTGGCTTGAGCACAGTAATAAAATTGGTAGGTTTGCGGTTTTCAAGGTAGAAAGCCAAGCGAACCAAATTGATGTACATGAGTTTCTTAATGTCGATGATTTCGGCTTCAATGGCTTTTTTATCGTCGATAAGTCCGAGGGTAAAAACCGGATTGAAAGCCACATCGTGATAGTCTTTTTTGACAAGCTCTTTTCTGATAAGCTCGTCGTTGAGCAGTTTCCGGTAATAGAATTCCTTGATTTGCTTAAGCTTATAGCCAAATTCGGCATAAATATTAACGAGTTCATTATCGCCGCCTTCCAACTCTTTCATTTGCTCCGAACGATAAATGGCTTCCTGCGAACGAATGAGTTTTCCTTTATTGTGAAATCGCAATGGAACACTTAATGTGACGCCAGCAGAACCATAATTCTTCGACACATTAAACTCGTCCATATACATATTATAACGCACATAAGGTTTCAGGGTAATATCTTTCCACCATTTAATATTGTCGCGGTAAATGGCAAGCTTTATTTGTGTTACAGTGTCTTCGGCATGATGATCATAATAAATTCTCATCAAACTGTCCAGATTCACATCGAACAAAGGCAACTGGTCGGCATTCAATCCGCATGAAATGAGTGAGTCGGGAATGCTTGCGGGAATGTGCTTATTAAAACTTTCTATCTGAAATATTTGATGGTCTATATCTTCGACTTTTGCCTGATACTGTAAAACTTTTTCCCAGCCCACATAATGAAGGTAATAAAGTTCGCGTGTAAAATTTAGTTGTTTAACCACCAACTCTTTACGCTCTTTCAGCACTTCAATTTTCTTTTGATTGAACAGGTAGTTGATGAAATTAAAGAGGTAGCGGTAGTTTTCTTTCTCGGCATACTCCAGGGCTTCATACTCCTTAAGAATAGATTCCATTTTGAGTTGATGAATTCTGTTGGACGCATCGAACAATCCACCATTTATAATGTCCCATTCCAACCCAACATAAAACCGACGTTTGAAGGTAAGGTCTTCATCAACCGAAAATCCAGGGGTGAAATTCTCGGTATAATCGCCGCGCAAATTCAACCCTATATCGCCCTTTTTAGCTCTAATTTGCTCGTTGATGGCGTCTTTGTAAGAATTGGCTATGTCGTTTGAAGTATAGTTGGCCAGAAAAATCTGATTCAGAATATTAGTATCACCAAAAATATCGCTGTAAACGGGGCCTTTCACAGCATTTACAAATATTTCGCTCACATCCTTAGCCACCTTGAAAACACTCACAGTATCGGGTAAAAATCCACTACTGCCCGGGGGAGTTCCTTTCCCTTGGATATCACCCTCATATGTATAAGGTAAGGCTGATACATTATTCATCGCGAATAATATCAGAATCAGAAAAATAAAATACAGTGTTTTTTTCAATGTCATAGCTAACTTTTTCTTCAATCCCTAACTCGTTGAAATGGTACAGTTTCACATTTACCAAATCTACTGCACATAAACCCCAAAAATTTACAATAAGTTTAAAGGTATCAACAATGTTTTTAACAGCAAACTCGCTTATATTATTGATTAACATATATTTACATCATTTTTAACTCAATTTACAACCAATTGTTTATAAAATGCAATACCCTATTGCACTAATAGAATAAAACATTTTGAAATCAAAATTTCTATTTCCAGTTTCCGGAAAAAACATACTTTTGGTAAAAAAAATAATACATGGACGAGAATAAAATTTCTATATATGTTGCCGAAGACGATCCGCTCTCTGGTAAAATGATGAATATTACCATTAAACGAATTGGTTTTGAATTTGTGGGACTTGGTACCAACACCGACACCGCCATTGAAGAGGTTGGAGAACTTAAACCCAGCCTGGTACTCATGGACATCGATATGCCCGGAACCACCGATGGAATAGGCGCAGCCGATATAATTTACAATCGGTATAAAATTCCTGTTATCTATGTCACCGCCAACTCCGAAGACAGCGTTTTCGAAAGAGCGTTAAAAACTGCGCCTTTCGGCTATATCCAGAAACCTGTTACCCGCGACACCCTGAGAACAGTAGTTCAAATGGGCTATACCCGCCATTTGCTCGACATGGAGCTTAAAGAAAAGCAGGAAGAATTGGCCAGCCTCAACAATGCCCTGGAAATAAAGGTGATGGAAAGAACCAGGGAGATTGAAGAAAAAAACAAAAAACTTGAGATTGCCCTGCTTCGCGAGAAAGAGTTGAATGAGTTTCAATCGCGCATTGTAACTACCATATCGCACGAATTTCGAACCCCCATGACAACCATTCTGAGCTCCACCGAAATCATGGAGAATCTTATCAATAACGACAAACCCAAAGACAAGGTTTTTCGTCATACCAATCTCATTAAAACCAGTGTTGGCGAATTGGTGGAATTGCTCAACGATATCCTGATGATAGAAAAATTCGACTCGGGGAAATATGAAGTCATCAAAGAGAATACTAACCTTGATGAATACTTCGAACAACTGAAATTTAAGCTTGAGATTGGAATTGGAAAAAACCATACCATCGATGTTCATTTTCAAGATGCTATGGGGAATATTTCGTGCGACAAAAAGCTGTTTTCTCAGATATTAAACAATATTCTTTCCAATGCATTCAAGTATTCTGAAAAGGGAAAAACAGTGCATATTGATACCAAAGTTCATGATGAAAAATTCCATTTTTCGGTAACCGACGAGGGAATTGGCATGAGCGAAGAAACCCTGAGCATGATTTTCGACTCGTTTTACCGTGCCAAAAATGTAACCAATATCGAAGGGACCGGAATGGGGCTTTCTATTCTTAAAAAATCTGTTGATATGTTGCAGGGCGAAATCAAGGTAACAAGTAAACCCGGCGAAGGAAGTACCTTTTTTGTAGTGCTGCCATTGGAATAAAGCCTTGTGCTTTAGCCGATGAGCTCCAAAAACTCATCCTCCCCTATGATTCGAATCCCCAGCTTTTCGGCCTTGGTTTTCTTGGCAGGACCCATATTTTCGCCAGCCAGCACAAAATCGGTTTTGGAGCTGATGGAGCTTTGATTTTTGCCTCCAAATTTCTCAATGAGCAATTGAATTTCTTCGCGGCTTCGGCTAAAAACACCACTCACCACAAATGTTTTCCCGTTGAGTTTATTGTCCAATACATCTGAGGGTGCATCCAGCTGTTCCATCTGCAATCCGGCTAATTCCAAACGACCAATAATGTATTGATTGTCAGGATTACTGAAATAACTTACCAGACTCTCTGCAATTTTTTCCCCTACTTCATCCACTTCGAGCAGCTCATGGTAGGTTGCTTTCAAGAGTTGCTGCATGCTCCTAAAATGGTTGGCCAGCTTTTGAGCCGTGGTGGCGCCCACAAAGCGTATTCCGAGAGCAAACAAAACCCGGCTAAAGGGAACATTCCGCGATTCTTCAATCCCCTTTAGAATATTATTCACTGTTTTACTCTGAAAACTAAGCTTCCGCACTATTCCATCCACATTTTCAATTGTTTTCTCTAAACCTATTAAAGATGAATAGGTTAAATCGTACAAATCGGCCATAGTACGAACGAGTTTATTATCGTACAAAACCTCTATTTTACCTTCGCCCAAACTATCGATATTCATAGCTTTTCGGCCTATAAAATGCTCAATTCGGCCTTTAATCTGCGGTGGACAATATTCGAAATTTGGGCAATAATGGTTGGCTTCGCTTTCTTTTCTCACCAATGCTGATCCGCATTCCGGACAAGTAGAGATATACTGAAAATGCTCTGAGTCGATTGGTCGGCGGGAAATATCGACCCCCACAATTTTGGGGATAATCTCTCCCCCTTTTTCCACCATCACCCAATCGCCCGGACGAATGTCCATTTGGCTGATAATGTCGGCATTGTGCAACGAAGCTCGTTTTACAACGGTTCCGGCCAGCTGCACTGGCTCCAGCTCGGCCACAGGCGTAATGGCTCCGGTTCGTCCCACCTGAAAAACAATGCTATTGAGACGCGTTTGTACTTGTTCTGCTTTAAACTTATATGCAATGGCCCATCGGGGCGATTTTGCTGTGAATCCCAACTCCTTCTGCAAGTGGAAATTATTCACTTTCACCACAATTCCATCCACATCATAAGGCAATTCGGAACGTTTTTTATCCCATTCCTCTATAAACTCATTCACTCCATGGATATCAGCATACACCCGCATGGTTTCGGAAATATTAAACCCCAGCTTTTCTATCCATTTCAAGCTATCGAAATGGCTTGTAGCTTCTAGCACATCTCCAGGAACATAATAGCAAAAACATTGCAAAGGTCGCTTAGCCACCATGCTGCTATCCTGCATTTTAATACTTCCGCTGGCGGCGTTTCTCGGATTGGCAAAAGGCTCTTCACCCCGGGCAATTCGCAGCTCGTTAAACTTTTCGAATCCCCCGCGGGGCATTACAATTTCGCCGCGTACTTCGAGATTGGCTGGTGGATTTGGTGTTTGAAGCCGCAATGGAATGCTTCTGATGGTCTTAATATTCATAGTAACATCGTCACCCTGAACACCATCGCCTCGGGTAACACCATGAATTAACAGCCCATTTTCGTACCACAGGCTAATGGCAACTCCATCGAATTTAAGCTCACAAACATATTCGACCTCATCAACTCCCAGAACTTTTTTCACTCTGGCATCAAACTCCTGCAACTCACCAAAACTGTAGGTATTTCCAAGCGACATCATCGGATATTGATGCTTTATCTGCTTAAACACCTTAGTAACACTTCCGCCAACCCGTTGAGTGGGACTATCACTATGCAATAAATGCGGAAAGCTTTTCTCCAGGGCCTGGAGCTCTTTCAAAAGCATATCAAACTGATAATCTGCTATTTCCTGCCGCGATTGATTGTAGTACAAATCGTTGTGATGGTTGATTTGCAGTATGAGTTGAGAAATCCGTTGAATAGCTTCGTTTTCGGTCATCTTTAAAATGTTTTGGTGTGGCTCAAATATAGATTAAAAACAGAAAAACTCCCCAATCACAATTATTTTTCTAAAAATTTGTCAATTGAGCTTTCAAAAGTTATTTATGTCTATTTTCGCTTGATTATCATTATAACTAAAACCATGAACAGATATACAAGAATCACCATAATAGTTGTTTTTACAATCATTTTGCTACTGGGAATCTGGTATTTTAGCGGCCTTGTTGCCCATCTTATCATTGCACTT
>DYSN01000172.1 GCA_020718205.1 Draconibacterium orientale | reverse complement strand
ATTGTAGCGACTCTTCAGTCCAAGGCCATCCGGTTTTGCCCTGTGGCGGATCAGGCATTTCTTTCAGAGTTGGACAGCGCATATTGGACCTCTTGCAATAAGATTTCTATGTTCTTTTAAAAACATCCCGGACCTCAATAAATAGTTACTACTTTTCTTTCAATCTCCTTAAAGGCCCACATGGGTTGTCCTGGCAATAGTTATTTCGTAATTTTGTTTTTCGAAACATCAAGAACTTCTTGATAAACCTGCACATACTGCCGGGCAACTGCTTGTGAGCATAAAGCATGGAACAGAAAGTATTTAGATGAGACCTGCCTCACGCAGTGCAAATTTCAACTCCGTTGCAATAATCTCCGGGTTGATTTCTTGTATGCAACGCCTCGTTGGATAACCACATTTCCAATTGCACCAGTAACAATCCATAGGGATGTTTGCTGTTCGGTTAATACTCGCATCGCCCCATGGATAAAAACGCCCGAAGTGTCCTCCTCCCATAATTCCAACCGTGGGTTTTTTAAGGGCTACACCGATATGCAACGCACCTGTCTCTTGGGAAATAACAGCGTCACATCTCCTGATGCCTTCGATTACCTGGCGGATCGTAGTTTGCCCTGAGAGATCTATAGCTGATTTAACATTCTTGCAATTGCTCAAAGCGCGTGCAACTTCTGAACACATCGGTTTTTCACTTGCAGCGCCAAATAATACGATGGAAAATCGTATATCGTTTAAGGCATGGAAAGCCTCAGCAAATTTTATTCCCGGATAAAATTTACCTGGGCTGGAAGTAACGCCGGGGCAAACGGCAACTGTCAGAAATGCTTCATCAACAGGGACATTATGATACGCCCATTTGCGGTCATCCCCATCCGTCCAGAACTCCGGCCCTATATTTGAGATATCCACATCTACACCCAAAAAACGGAGAAACTCCCTGTTTATTTCCAGTTCATGGATTTTCTGTTGTCCCGCATCCAATCGCATCCTTTTGGAATAGAATCGGCCAGCTTTTCGATCATCCTCAAGGGACTGGTTGCAAAAATCGCCCGTTATGCCTATTTTTTCGGTTGCACAGATACTGGCGACAGTGTCATGCATTCCAAACAAAGCACCCGTCGGCGAGCGAACAGGAAGCAGCAAAACATCGGCCTGGTATTTTTTGTTCCATAAATGACGCAACAAATGATTTAAACGATATTTTCCGCGAATCTCAGGCAGCCATGGAAGGGGCAAGGAAGTTACCTTCTCCCATTCAACCATTTCATCTACATAAGGACAGAGAGCCAGGAGATTAAAGTTTGATTTCTTTACAAACAGGGTTATTTTCGCGCCAGTATAAAGAGAGCGGATATGCCGCAATACCCCGGAAAAAAGAACTATATCTCCAAGGTTATCGGGACGAAAAATTAAAACATTGCGGATCGCTTTATGATGGGTCATCCGAATACCAAATACAAATTTAGCCGAATATACATACGCGCGAATAACATCAATAAACTTTTAGGCACACAAATGCACTGTTATGGGATCATTCTCTTACGATGCTTTTTCTTGGAAAACGTATATTTCACGATGGATATTCATCCCCATATAAAGGTCATCGTGGTCATGCAAACGATGATTTTCTCTTATAAATTGCATAACCGTTTCTGATTTTCCAATTTTCTTGTATCAACACATAATTGGGGTCGACCGATAATCTTTGGTAGCTATGATAATTCTTAAACCCATTAATGTCATCCAACAAAATAATCTTAGCTCCATAAATCTCATTAAGTTCTTCTCTTCCGGTAAATTCCGAGCCATCGATCAGAACCATATCGAATTGTTGAATGTTATTGTCCTTTTTTATTTTTTGTATGCCCTGCGTAGGAACCTTTGATTTTTCAATGTATTCAATGTCTTGCTTCAGCCAACTTAACACTCTTTCCAATGGATATTTATTAAGAGCGGAGGGGACAGATTTATAAAAATAGGCGACTTCACCCTCTGAAGGAAACTTATCAATGGGTACGGATGAAAAATTATAACACGTGATAAAAGAAACGTTTTTGTATCTTTTTTGCAATGCATTAAAACGAGGGCTGGATATCTCCAGACAATAAAGATGAGGACTGCAGGGGTTTTTTACTAATCCGTTTACGAAAGCTTCCGTACTTCCGTTACCGGAAGAAGAACCAATTTCTAAAACAGTTTGAATTTCCTCTTTCTCAGCCAAATTCATGATAGCAGAATAAAATTCATCATCCTTAATTTCTGGAGGTATGATAAAATCAAGTTCTGAAGTTTTTAGCACACTTGTTCGGTGTATCCTTGAAAACAAATTTATCAGTAAAACTCTTAATTTATTCATAATTCTATATTCTTTAATCTCTATCATGGCTTATTCAAAGCTTCCATAGCTCTCCCTCTATTCAAATTCGTCAATAAATCATCTTTTTTCTATATTGACCGATCATTGCTGCTATGCAAATTATTCACATTGAATGAATTCAAACTATCTTTTTCTACAACGGCATCATCCTGAACCCAAGGGAAAAAATCTTTTAAATAGACAGGGAAATCTTTTTGCTCTTGAAGTTTGTTCCAATGTTGTAATGCATTTTTATATCCGTAGTATTTTTCTTTAAATGTAAGCTGCTCGGTCAGAACATACGCATAGTGATTAAAACGAAGTCCCGAGGCATCAGTTTCATTTTGCATTATTGGATTGATTTTTGCAGTATCACATGGTCCCATGAATGTTTTCATACAAAGCGTCGGCGGTTCGTGCTTCGACCAGAACATTCCCCGATGATATTGCCATACTCTTATCCACTCATAACGTAAACGATTACCGTAAGTATTTAGAGAAGTTATCCTTAAACTAGGCCCAACAAAAAAATTACAGTAAAACCATGCGGCAGTTACACTGGGTTTTGCAATAAAAAGATCTCTTAATATCTTTATTTGACTTGCATTCCAAAACTCATCGACATCAATCTGCCACAGCAGGCATTGGTGTGGCAAATGTTCGAGAACCGTGTTGCACATTTCCACTTTACCGTCCCAAAACAACTTGTTAGTGGGTCGATAGACACTGACATTTTCAGGATACTGCTCTACTATTTTATCGATATATTCTGATGTACCGTCCAAGCTAAATCCATCTCTATGCATATCATCCGTAATGGTTCCCCCCTGTCCGAGACTCCATGCAGTATCGTGAACATGCGCAGCCATACCCTCTATAATATGCCAATGCCATTTGAAATTTAATTGATTGAACGTATGGATATGCGAACTTATGAAAGGCATTCCATTAATAACTATTGTAAAAAAATGAACTTCCGGATTTTCGTAATCTTTCCGTATAAAAGATACCTTGGCAAGGTTTCTTTTAATTCCATTTAAGATCAAGGAAACATATTGTTTGATTTTCATCCGAGGTATCCATTGAATTTCACTGGAAAATGAATTTCCCTGACCGACACAGCATTCACCATTCCCAATGATGCCTGACAAGAACGGTTTTTCCTTCCCAGCCGGGAGGATAATTCCTTCCCGTACCGTAATAATCACCATCCATCACCATCAATTCAGCAGCACCCTCTACCCAATCCTGAATCACTTTGTTGGATTCAATGAAAAGATTCAAATAATAGTCCCCTTTGCTTAACGGCAATTCATCATAAATACAGTCCAAATATCCATTTCCTTTGATAATCAATTCTTGATTATGTACCAGTTCCGTCGAAGCCAAGAAAAATATCGTTCCATTTCCATGAAAGGAAACACTTGCTCGACAATTTCGGAATTCCCGATCGCCACTTGTTTGATAGTGCAATCTAATAACCAATTTTTGGCCCGTGATTGTTTCCTTGATGGGCCTGGCATTGTCGTCGAGAAATTCAACCCTGGTAAATCGTATATCCCCTTTCCCTTTTCTGTCTTTCCTTTCGATCAAAGCATGTACCTTAGGATCATGCATGGAATCCACGTATCTTTGAACGGTTTGATTGGTGGAAGCATCGAGAATCAGGACACCCTGAAACAACAATAGGCTTCTTTCACACAAATTCTGGATCGCGGCCATATTGTGGCTCACAAAGAGCACCGTCCGGCCCTGTTGTTTTGCCACCTCGTCCATTTTGCCAAGGCATTTTTTCTGGAAAGAGGCATCGCCTACCGCAAGCACTTCATCCACCACAAGAATCTCGGGCTCCAGGTGCGCGGCGACGGCAAAGGCGAGGCGGACATACATCCCCGAGGAGTAGCGCTTGACCGGGGTGTCGAGGTATTTTTCCACCTCGGCGAAGGCGACGATCTCGTCGAATTTGCGTTTGATCTCGGCCCGCGTCATGCCGAGGATCGCGCCGTTGAGATAGATAT
>DYSN01000063.1:18228-20160 GCA_020718205.1 Draconibacterium orientale | reverse complement strand
CCCATAAAGGACTTTCACCTTCCAGGTAATAGATGTGCACGGCACACTAAAAAAAAAGAGCCACAATTTATTGCAGCTCTTTTCTTATGACTCTTGAAGATTCTATTTATCAAGCATTCTAAGTTTTTCTCTTAGTACCAGAATATCGGCTTTGGCGACGCTAATTTTCTTCTCGAATTCGAGTTTTAGCACTTCGGCGTTTTTTGAATTTCTAAAGAAGCCCATGTTATTTTCCCAAAGTCTTACATCTTCTTTGAGCTTATCCATGCTCTTTTGAATGCTGGTTCTTTCTTTACCCAAATCGGAAGTATCTTCGTTCCTTTTAAGATCATCAACTCTTTCTTTATAACCAGGATTTCTAAAATCGAGCGATGTAATGTCGAGCTTGTTAAGCTGCTCATCAACCACCGATCTGTATGATTTATAAAGTTTATCCATATCTTTTTTAGGAACATTGCCAATTTCTGACCAGCGGCGTTGAAACTGTTTTATCAATTCCAGATTGGCTTTTTTATCGTTGCTGTAAGCTGCAGTTTTTATTTCTTCTATAAGTGCAAGCTTATTAGTAAGATTAACCTCTTCGGATTCTACCTGACCTTTAAAGTGTTTAGCTTTAGCTTCGAAGAAATGATCGTTGGCGGTTCTGAATTGTTTCCAGATTTCATCGCTGTGTTTTCTTGAAACTGCACCTACCTTTTTCCACTCCTGCTGTAAATTCAACAGAGCCTTGGTAGCACTGTTCCAGTCGGTATTGTCTTTTAAAGCCTGAGCTTGTTTCACCAAATCGAGCTTGAGGTGATAGTTCTCCTGTTGCTCAGATTTTATTTTAGAGAAATGGGCTTTCTTTTGCTCGTAAAACTGATTGATATAACCCTTGAATTGAGTCCAGATTTCGTCGTTTACCTTGCGAGGTGCGGGGCCTAAAGACTTCCAAACCTTCATAAGTTCATCAAATTCCTCGTTTCTTTTAGTCCAGTCCTTTGTTTTATCGAGGGGTTCAGCCAGCATTTCTTCCGCTTTGACACAAAGAGCCTGTTTAGCCACGTAATTCTCTTCGAGTTTACCTTGAAGCTCATCGTAGTGGTTTTTTCTACGATCGTTTATTTTATCGCTGGCTGTTTTAAAGCGTTCCCAGATTTCATCGTTATTGGATGAAGGAACAGGACCAATGACTTTCCATTCGTTGTGGTATTCCTGAAGAAGCTTGAAGGATTTGGTAATAGATCCTTCGAGTAACAATTCTTCCACTTTCTCGCAGAGAGCTATTTTAGATTCCAGATTCTTTTTGAGGTCTAAATCGCGCAATTCCTTGTTTATCTTTACTTTATCGAAGAATTTTTCCACAAGAAAATGGTAATTATTCCAAAGGTTTTGAATTTCGGTCTTTGGAACCATTCCCACTGCTTTCCAACGGGTTTGAATCTCGTTGAATTTGTCGTAAGTATCTTTTAAAGTTTCATCGGAATTAACGAGTTCACGAATTTCTTCGAGAAGTTCATTTTTCTTTTTCAGGTTATCAATCATGATCACTTCCTGGTGATCGCGAAGATTCCTGCTTAATTTTTTATATTGACTAAAAGCTCTATTGAATTGGTTTTCAATATCAATAGGCTCTGGCTTATATTCTTCTAAAATTCCACCTGCCTGCACAAAAGCGTCTATGGCTTCCTGCTTGAGCTGAGTCATTTTTTTGCCAAAAACTATGCGGATATAACCTACTTTAGTTTTGGTATTGACTACTTTGTCAGCGGCAACAATACCTTCGAGCTCACTCACCAGCATTTCGGGAGTATGTTCTTCGAAAGATTCTTCACTAAGGTTTTCTTCTTCCTCTTCTTCCAACTCGTCCACTACATCTTCATCTTTCTCAACTTCGGCTTCTGTTTTAACTTCGGCATCTGTTTCAACTTCGGCATCTGTTTCAACTTCGGC
>DYSN01000063.1:0-18128 GCA_020718205.1 Draconibacterium orientale | reverse complement strand
CTTCTGTTTTAACTTCGGCATCTGTTTCAACTTCGGCATCTGTTTCAACTTCGGCTTCTGTTTCAACTTCGGCATCTGTTTCAACTTCGGCATCTGTTTCTACAGGAACTTCTTCGGTAACAGATTCAGCAGTGTCGGCGGCTTTTTCTTCGGTCGGGGTTTCTACTATAGCATCAATTTCTTCTGCCACATGAGTTTCTTCAGCTGTAGGAGATGGGTTTGTAACATCGTGTTCCTCACGTGTAATCTCGTCCTCGGCCACTTCGGCTTTAACGTTTTCAGATTCGTTAGATACAGGTGCGGCCATTTCAGTAGCCTGGGAATTCTCCTCCTGATTATTGATTTCAGGATTCTGATCGGGTTTTTGTGTGTTTTCCATTGTTGTTGACTAATTTAAACATTCATCAGCGAGCTGATTTTTTGAATGGGCAAAATTAAAAATCTTTTATTTCAAACAGCATGTTATTGATTAAAATGTAATTGAATTTCAACTTAATCAATCGAAAGCTTTAAACTACTAATATTCAATAAATTATATTCTGCAAAATCATGAGTTTTGTGTATACTTTTAATAATTCATCAGTGCAAACGATTTCTAAACGCGATGAATTTATAATTTACTGTGCAATGCCCGCCCAATTAAAAGTATTTGAGCGATTTAGAGCAAAAATATCCTTATGGATAAAGGAATTTAAACTCTAAATCGCTCAATAAACACATTATTATTACATTTTTCGTTTTCTACCTGCGGATGGTCTGGCGGGTTTACTATCGTTAAATCTACTACTTCCACCAGATGACTTTTTCTTGCCAAAATTGTCGCTTCTGGAATAGGAATCTGAATTGGAGCTCGAATTTCTTCTTGCGCCATATTCACCCTGAGTTGACCTGGGGTTTCTGGCACCAAATTTTTTGTCTTCACTTTTAGCGGTGCCACCAGCGGGCTTTTCTTTTTGAATAGAGTTGGCGTTTCCTTTAGTCAATTCTACTTTTATAGGCATGCCTTGGTAATCGGCATTATCGATAATCTCAAAAACCTGAGCTTCGAATTTCTTATCGATTTCGAAGAAGCTAAATTTGCTATAGAGCTCAATTTCGCCTATTTCAACACTTTTAAAGACAGGATTTTTGGTAAGAACGCTGATGAGCTTACCAGGATTCATACCATTCTTAGTTCCAAGGTTGATATAAAAACGACTGTAGTCGAAGTTTTTGCGATATTTTTTTGAGTCTTGTTTTTTTCCTTCAAAAGAATCGGAATCGCGAAAGTTTTTCTCAAAGGAATCGGAACTTCTTTCGCTTTTATTTCTATTTCGGCCTTCTTTTCTGTTTTCCGATGATGATCTTTCGGGTTTTTCGTTTCGCGATGATGACTGAATATTAATGTCTTCGGCACTACTATAATAGTCGAGAAAGCGATTGAACTCAACAGAAACGAAGCGTTTAATCAGGTCTTCGCGCGTTAGCCATTCGAGTTTACTATAGATATCTTTGAGAAATGGTTTGATTTGTTCTTCATCCACTTCCACATTTTCCATTTTATCAATCAGGTGGAAAAGTTGTTTTTCACATACTTCTTTTCCGGCTGGGATATAAAGGTGCTGGAATCTTTTATCGACCATTCTTTCCAGCATCTTGATTTTATTCAATTCGCGGCTGTGAATGATGGATATACTTACCCCACTTTTTCCTGCCCTTCCGGTTCGGCCACTTCTATGAACATAAACTTCGACATCGTCTGGAATATTGTAGTTGATGACATGGGTAAGGTCGTCAACATCAAGTCCTCTGGCAGCCACATCGGTAGCCACAAGAATCTGCAGATTGCGGCTTCGGAATCTGGTCATTACATATTCGCGCTGGGGTTGCGACAAATCGCCATGCAAAGCATCGGCATTATAGCCATCGTGCATGAGTTTTTCGGCCACTTCTTTGGCATCGAACCGGGTTCTGACGAAAATAATTCCATATATACCAGGATTTACATCGACAATACGTTTAAGAGCCAGATAACGGTCTTTTGCATGAACCTGATAAAAAACATGGCTCACGTTTTCGGCACCGGAGTTTTTCTTCCCAATGGCAATATGCCCGGGCGAATTCATATATTTTTTAGAGATATTTTCGATTCCATTGGGCATGGTTGCCGAAAAAAGTAGCGTTTGACGGGTTGATGGAGTGTTGCTTAAAATCTCGTCCAACTCGTCTTTAAATCCCATGCTCAGCATTTCGTCGGCTTCATCAAGAACCAAATAATTGATATTATCAACTTTTAGTTTTCTGCGCTTAATTAAATCCACAATTCGTCCGGGAGTTCCAACCACAATCTGTCCGCCTCTTTGAAGCTCTTTAACCTGATTTTCGATACTGGCACCGCCATAAACAGCAATAACGTTTACATCGGGCATAAATTTAGAATAATCTTTTAAATCGTTGGCAATCTGCACACCCAATTCACGGGTTGGTGACAGAATAAGTGCCTGAACGTTACGGTTTTGACTTTCAATTCGCTCGAGAATAGGTAACCCAAAAGCGGCTGTTTTACCTGTACCAGTTTGAGCGTTTGCAATTAAATCCTGTTTGGTTGTTTTAATAAAAGGAATACATTGTTCCTGCACGGGGGTTGGTGATTTATATCCAAGCTCACCAATGGCTTTTAAAATTTCTTGGGACAAGCCCATTTCATCAAAATTCATTTAAATAATATTATAAAAGCCAATAAATTAAGAGCTTTTGTTTAGGCGGCAAAGATACTATTTATTATTTACTGTGAAACAATATCTTAGTTTTATAAAATTGGCCGAAAAAATATATTTTTACAAATAAAAAACCAATGAAAACAAAACCAATAAACTTCATAATTCTCACTTTTTTCTTCTGGACATTTTCGTGTAATAACCCATCGACAGCGGAAAAATCGGAAAGTAATGCTTCTCAATCTCACGTGAAAGAACAAAAGAGCTTTCAAGTTACAGGAAGCCAACAGCACATTCACCAAATAATCAATACACTAAAAATCAGCATCCCCGAAATCGATTTAAAGGGTAGCAAGGTGCTTACTGATTTCTATTTAGCCCGAAATTACGAACCAGCCTGGCTCAGTTTTGCGGCCATTGAAGATGCGTTGAGCGGCCTTTCGAAATTGGAAGAAGATGGATTGCAGCCAACAGATTATTATTATGATGTGCTGTCGGAAATATTCAACACCATCAAACAAGCCGAAATTATTGATCCTGTTACTTTTGCTTCGTTCGATGTACTTATGACTGAATCCATTATAAAAGCTGCGGATCATTTAATTTCGGGCAAGGTAGACCCAGTGAAGTTAAAACGGCGCTGGGAAATAGCTGTTGATAATTATCAAAGCCGCTATCCCGACCCCACAAAATCGTTATCCGATGCCATATCCAATGCTTCAGTTTCGGCTGAGTTGGAAATGCTAAAGCCCACTCATTATATGTATGTTGGTCTAAAGGAGAAGTTGAAAGAATTCAAAACCATACAAAGCAACGGTGGGTGGATGCGGATTTCTGATGGTGAGACCCTTAAGCAGGGTGCAAAAGGCAAAAGAGTTCTTGAGCTTAGAGCGCGTCTGGCAGCCACCATCGACTTGTTTCCTGCAGAAAGCATTAACGATTCCTTATATGACACGCAATTAACAGAAAGTGTGAGTCAGTTTCAAAAAAAATATGGTATTGACGTGGATGGGAATGTGGGGAAAGGAACTCTTTACGAACTCAATTTGCCTGTGGACTATAGGATAGACCAAATCAAAGCAAACTTAGAAAGGGGTCGGTGGGTTTTGTATAAGATTGAAAACAAGTTTATTGCGGTAAATATCGCCGGATTCGAGCTTTACTTCGTCGATGGAGAAAAAGAGCTTTTAACTTCGGCAGTTATGGTGGGTACAGACCATACCCAAACCCCTATATTTAAGGATGTTATGAAATATATCGATATCAATCCTACCTGGACAGTTCCTACAAGTCTTAATCATACTTATATTGATAAACTAAAAAACAATCCTTCCTATTTAAGGGATAAAAACATCAATGTGGTAACAACAGGCGGAGCAATAGTTGATATTGCCGGAAAAGATTGGGTGAATTATTCCGCTTCTAATTTTCCCTATATGTTTCGTCAGGAGCCTGGCCCAGGTAATGCTTTGGGAGAAATGAAATTTATGTTTCCGAATAAATTCTCGGTCTATCTGCACGATACTCCAGCCAGGAATTTGTTTAACAAAGACATTAGAGCATTTAGTCATGGATGCATCAGAACAAAAGAAATATACCGACTGGCAGAGCTACTTTTAGAGCCCAATAATGAGGGTTGGTCTCAGGAAAAGATTAAAAAAGTGGTTGAAACCCGAAAAACAACAACCGTGGTACTGAAAGAGCAGGTGCCTGTGCTCCTACTCTATTGGACTGCAGGCATCGGTTTCAAAGGAAATTTCTATTTTAAACCCGACATTTACGAGCGCGATAAGGATTTAATAGACAGCTTGAATAAAAAATCGGAATAGAAAGAAACCTTAATTTAGGTTA
Organism: Draconibacterium orientale; assembly: GCA_020718205.1. Classification (GTDB taxonomy): domain Bacteria; phylum Bacteroidota; class Bacteroidia; order Bacteroidales; family UBA12170; genus UBA12170. Next base: position 13,581 of record DYSN01000063.1, on the reverse strand, counting down.
AAATATGCTCTGAGTTTTTGAAGTTGGGATAAATTTGCATCCCGACAAACTGGTTATGCTAAAGAAATTAATAACTCTTTTATTTTTACTTACTGTGGTTCAGCGCATTATGGCGACTGATTTCTATATTAACAAAATCCCTGCCGATTTTTCAATACTTTCTTTTTCCGTTTTGCCGGGCGATACCCTACGAATTGAGAAGAGCGAGAGTTGCGAAAATCTATTCATTAAAACGCCTGACCAAAACGAAATTGCAGTGGTTGATAATAAAATGATTTGGGTGGCGCCCATGGAAAGTGGGCTCTACGTTCTAAGCTTTTTTACAACGAACCAATCGTTCACCATTCCTGTTTTTGTGGTGGTTCCCTTAGCTCAAATCGGAACAAAATCGCCTCATTTTCCTATTGGAGATTATGAGAATTCCGGTTTCAAAAGCCTTGAGCAAAATCAAATGCCATTGGGTATGATTGAAGTGACCCGGGAAAATCAGAATACGTATGTATCACCACATTTTCAGCTTAAACAGTTTTTAACCAAACAAGATTGTGATTTTCCAAAATATCTTATTCTCTCGACCAAACTGCTATATAAACTGGAATTGCTCATCGATACCATGAAAAGCCAGGGACAAGTGGTTGAAAATATGTTTATAATGAGTGGTTATCGAACCCCGGTCTATAATAAAGGACTTGGAAATGGCAAAAACAGTCGTCATATTTTTGGCGATGCTGCAGATATTTATATAGACAACGACAGAAATGGAAAGATGGATGATTTGAATCGGGATGGAAAAATTGATTTATCCGATGCTAAATTCCTTTCTGAATTTGTGGAGCAAATAGAAAACACCGAAAAATACCAATGGCTTCAAGGTGGTTTGGGGGTGTATAAAAAAACCAGCGCCCATGCAGGTTTCATACATATCGACACCAGAGGGTACAGGGTAAAATGGTAAAAAAAAAGGAGCCAGTTTAGCTCCCTTTTAATTTTTGTTTGGTTCGATTTTACAATCCAAAGGCTGCTTTGAGTTTCTCCACATAATCCAATTTCTCCCAGGTGAATAATTCCACTTCCACATGGCGGATTCCGGAATATTGACTCACGAAAATTTTGTTTACAATTTGTGTCTTTCTGCCCATATGACCATAGGATGCAGTTTCGGAATAAATTGGGTTTCTTAGTTTTAAACGCTGCTCGATAAAAGCGGGACGAAGATCGAAAACCTCTTGAATTTTCCGTGCAATATCGCCATCAGTAAGATTTAGTTTTGAAGTGTTATAGGTATTGATATAAACCCCAACAGGTTGGGCTACTCCAATGGCATAGGAAAGCTGCACCAATACTTCGTCGGCTATACCGGCTGCAACCATATTTTTGGCAATATGACGGGCAGCATAGGCAGCAGAACGGTCTACTTTACTGGGATCTTTTCCACTAAAAGCACCTCCGCCGTGAGCACCTTTTCCGCCATAGGTATCCACAATGATTTTGCGCCCGGTAAGACCAGTGTCGCCGTGAGGCCCACCTATCACAAACTTTCCGGTAGGATTAACATGATAAGTAATGTCGTTTCCAAAAAGAGCCTGAATATGCTCCGGAAGTTGTGCTTTAACTCTTGGAACTAAAATATTAATCACGTCTTTTTTAATCTGAGCAACCATTGGTTCATCCTCATCAAACTCATCGTGTTGAGTAGAAACCACTATGGTATCAATTCTCAGGGGTTTATTGTTATCATCGTATTCAACAGTTACCTGACTTTTAGAGTCGGGGCGTAAATAGGTCATAACTTCACCTTCTCGTCTTAGTTTTGCCAGTTCCACAAGCAACATATGCGAAATTTCCAGCGGCAATGGCATATAGCTTTCGGTATCGGTACATGCATAACCAAACATCATCCCCTGGTCGCCGGCACCCTGGTCCTCCTTGTTTACTTTATCCACACCACGGTTTATATCGGCAGATTGTTCATGGATAGCCGACAAAACTCCGCAGCTGTTTCCATCGAACATGTACTCGCTTTTGGTATAACCAATTCTATTGATTACATCACGGGCAACTTGCTGAACATCAACGTATGTATTTGATTTAACTTCACCAGCCAAAACAACCTGGCCAGTGGTGACGAGCGTTTCGATGGCCACTTTACTTTGTGGGTCGAAAGCGATAAAAGCATCGAGCAATGCATCGGAAATCTGATCTGAAACTTTATCCGGATGACCTTCGGAAACAGATTCAGATGTAAATAAATATCCCATTGTTTTAAGTTTTTAAAAGTTTAATAATTAAAACGGGAAAGGCTGCTTGATAGGAAATATAACAATAAACTTGTTTTAGCATTTTTTTCCGTGGTTGCAAGCAATTCAAATCTTTCCACAAATTTTCGGGGCAAATGTAAGCAATTTTTTATTGATGAGAAGAAACCTGGCGAATTAAAGATAAAATAACAGAAAAATTTTCCTTTTGATTCTAAATTTCTCAATAGTTGAAAGGAAGCTCTTTAAGGATAAAGCCTTGCAAAGGTTGAATATCGATACTTGCCATGCAGAAACCATTGGATACTAAGGAATTGCTATCGAAAATATATTCAAATCGGCCACGTGGCAAAGGAATATTGCGTGGTTTGTTACCAAAATTTACGAGAATGAGAAGCCTCTCCTTTTCGTAAGATCGAAAATAGGCCAGAATTTGATTTTGCCCTTCGACCAAAGGTTCCCAGGAACCTTTTTGTAGAGCGATGCTCGAATTTCTCAATTTGATTAGGAATTTGTATAGACTTAAAAGAGAAACTTCATCATCTGTTTGGGTTTCCACATTGCAATAAGTATGGTTTGCATGAACCGGAAGCCAGGGTTTATTATAGCTGAATCCCGCATTTACGTAAGAAGACCATTGCATAGGGGTTCTGCTTCTGTCGCGTCCTTTGTAAAAGGGCCAAAACTTTTTCCCTAAAGGATCGGTGAGGTCGTCTTTTTTCAGATTTACATTGACCATTCCAATTTCATCGCCATAATAAATAAATGGTGTGCCCCGCAAGGTTAATAATAACAGTGCTGCCAACCGTGCCTTTTGCTCCCCATTTCGCCCAAAGCGGTTGATGCCACGACTTAAATCGTGATTGGAAAAAACAAAACTGGGCCAGGCATTTCTATGAAGCGTATTGTATTGATTATAAATACTTTTATAATATTTTGCAGCATCCCATCGCTTAAAGAACAGCGTAAAATCGAAGGCCAGATTTAACGATTCGGTTCCATCGCCTAAAAAAGATGCTACCAGCTCTGAGTTTCCGGGAGGTGGTGTATATATTTCACCAATTAAAACCCTGTCGGGATATTTATCCACAAGCTTTCTAAGGCGGTGAATTACTTTATAAGAACGCGGACGATTTCGACTAAAGAGCATGGCCTTTATCGAGAAAAGTTTAAAAAACGGGGGATTATCTCTGAATTTCTTGTCTTTCCCAACCATGTTTATTACATCCAACCGAAATCCATCCACTCCCATTTCGAGCCAAAACTCTATATCACCAAAAAATTCACGTCGCATGTCGGCATTGCGCCAGTTTAGGTCGGGCTGTTCCTTGAAAAAGGAATGGAGATACCAGGAGTTTGTGGGTTCGTGAAATTCCCAGGCACTTCCTCCGAAAGCCGAGCGCCAATTGTTGGGAGTTTTGCCTTTGGACGATTCGTTCCAGATATACCATCCTCTTTTGGGATTATTTACCGAAGAAGATGATTCTAAAAACCAGGGATGCTGATTGGATGTATGGTTGAGCACCAAATCCATTATTACTTTAATGCCATTTTGATGAGCCACGTGTAACAAATCTCTGAAATCGGATAAAGAACCATACTGCGAGTCGATGGCCGTATAATTCATAATATCGTAACCATAATCCACATGAGGCGATGGATAGACAGGCGAAAGCCAAATGGCTTGAACACCAAGGTCTTTAAGATATTGTATTTTGTGAATAATACCTTTTAAATCGCCTATACCATCGTTGTTGGAATCGCTGAAACTGCGTGTGTAAATATGATATATTACCCCATGCTTCCACCAAAGAAAGTCCCGTTTCTTTGCCATGTTCAATTTTTTTTTACAATTCAACAACAGCTAAGAAATCTGAAAGAATCTGATGGGACGAAAAATCGCCGGAACGCTTTATTGCTGCGTGCTTCATTTCTGCCTGCATGGCTGGATTTTTAAAATATTGAATCATTTTATCCTGCATTTCCGATTTTTTACTCACCAGGAATCCGGCATTGGTTTCCTCCAGAATCTCTTTGGGGCCTTTGGTATTGTAGGCAATCACAGGCAATCCGCAGGAAATGGCTTCCAAAACCACCATGCTAAACGTGTCGAATTTCGATGGAAGTATGCAAATATCGGCGGCAGAATAAATCTTTGGCAAGTTGGCATGATCCACCCAACCCAGAAATATTGCCTGGGGGTACTGTTCCTTTAATTTATCCTCATAAGGGCCTTTGCCGGCAACTACAAGTTGGGCATTGGGTATTTCTTCTATGAGCTTAGCCATGATAGCTGGCAACTCGTCAACTCCTTTTTCTTCGCTGATTCGTCCAGCAAATAAAACCACTGGGGCATCGTGGCTAATATTGAACATTTCGCTTTTGGATACCATATGCTTGATAAACTGGGCATCGGTCCAATGGGCGGTAAGTTTTACACTTTCGGGAGACAGATTCATCTGCTTGCCAATCAGCCATTTTTGCTGTTCCTTGTTAAGAACAAAAACATGATCGAAATTTTGATAATACCAGCGAAGGATTCTTCGTAACCGGCTGGTGGCAGTACTATCGAATTTAAGTGCTTTTTTTGCAAAGGTTATCCAGTCGGTATGTAAATAAAAATGAGCTTTCACCGAAAATGCATGTTTCAGATACAGTGCTGCCATTCCCATGGGGCCTTCGGTGGAAACCATAACCCTATCGTAGCGTCCGTGGAGAAATAGATTGTGGATAGTAAGATAGTTTGGTATACGAAGTGGCTGGTGGGCATAGTTGGGTAAGCTAAACTCTGCTATGGGATCAATAACCAAAAGGTTTTTTTGGGGGTTAATGCTTTTGCTGGCCACCAGAATATCGATGGGCAAATCTTTTGCCTGAATTTCATCGAGCATGGATTGAAGCACCATAGACACCCCATTTCCATCGCTAAAAGTATCGGTTAACCAAAGCATTCTCTTTGGATGTCGGTATTTTCCAGTCATTTCGGAAAACTGATTGAGTAGCGAGCGGTTATTATAGAGCACTTTGGCTGATGTGAACTGAGCTGCAAGAATGATGGTGGATGCTAAAAATGGAAAACTCAACCCATCGAGGAATTTATTGAGATCGGGATGTTGTATTTTTGGGTTATTTCCTTGCGATGAGTTATCGAGATAGGCTCTAAGCTCCGATGGAATTTCGAGCTTCTCCATAAATTTACTAAAATCGAAATCTTCGAACTTGCCCTTTTTCAGCAGTTTACTCACCTTATCTTCGAGCCTTGTTGCCAATACACTGTTCAACTGGTTGTGGATGGCTATGATAGATTCGTTGTAATTTTTAACAATTTCTCCGGGTTTATTGCTGTAGGTATTGGCCATTTGAGTTGCATTCTCAAAAATGGGCTTATAATCCCGTGGGATAAACCACTTTTTTGAGAAATGGGGTGCTTTCCCCAGAAAACTTTTATGGAAAAGCTCCATAAAATTCATGGTAACCTTGTGGCGACGCAATTCGCCGAAACCATTGGAAACCAGTATGGCAATAATTTTATCCTGAGTTGTCCCTTTGTGTAGCAAGATTCTTAACAATCCCGGATCCCTGTGGTTTATGGCAATTTGGCAAACATAATCGAGAAAAGCGGTTGCCATTTTATCGCTGTTATTATTGCCCCCAAAAGGCACTGTTGATCCATTTTTAATGGCTTCCAAAGCCAATGCCGACATATTTTCTGTTTTCTTACGATGCTCCAGATTTGGAACATGCAAATAAGTTCCGGTTAAGCCGGCAAAAATACCCATGTGACTATCTGAGCCCCCTGTAAATACTTTATAAAACGGATCTTTTACATAACCCAAAGTATCGACATGAAATTTTTTAACCAGGCGAACAACCTTATCTTCATCAAATGTTTTTAGCCATTCCAGAGTTAACAGGTTTTGCCATGTATCGCGTTGACCATTAAGCACTTCAAATTTATCGAACAGCAAGGCGGTTTTCTCGAAAAACTCCATGGGCGGAATCCCCTTTGGAGAATAAAAATAAAGTGGGTGAGCCCAAACAGTAGGTATATCATTTTCAAAGGCATATTGCTTAAAACGATACAGGTCGGGACGTAGTTTATTCAGAACTTTCTCCTGTTCCATAGTGAAGCCATAGGCCAGCACGTGAATTCCAGTGTTGAAATCGGGTACTGTGCAACTAAATTCGGCTGCAGGAAGAATATCGTATCCTTTCTCCTGAAGATTCCAGCAGGAACGGGCATTGTTGTGATTGGTAATGGTGAAGGCAGTACTAGAATGCTTTCTTAGGGTTTTTATTAAATCATCCGATGGCAACCAGGTTTCGGGCAAATTAAGAATTCTCCCCAATAATTCATCAGGCTTATCGCTGTTATAATCGTGGCAGTGCAAGTCGATTCTGATGGTTTCGTTCGAAGGCAATGCCAAATATGAATCTGTTGTAAAATCGTTTAATCCCGAATGAAGGCTTAAGTTAAAAGGGTTGGACATTAGGTTACTATTTACCATTTAATATTTTTGCAATAGTAGCCGCTTTGGCGAGGAAATGTATTAATAAATCGTTATTATTGATTTATTAAAAGCTAAAATCAGGTTTTGCAGTTTGTTTTAGGTGATAATCTGAGCTCTGCATATCTCCTTGCCACTGTCGTTTTTAATGAGAAAAACAATACCATCAACCGATGTGCCATAATAGACTTCAAACGAATTTCCAAGCATTAGTTCGCTTAGAAAATTGATGACATAACCCTTGACAGTCAGCATGTTAATATGGTTAAAAGCATCGGATATCCAACGGACGTATGTCGCATTATTCACATGTCCGTTGACGTCGATATCACTGCTATAAACTTGCCGCTGATGAACCAAATGAATTTCTTTGGGTAAAGCGACTTTCTCAATCTCCCCGTCCATTGCTTTTTCCTTAGGAAAATTTCCCTGAGCGAAATCGAAATAGCTCAATTTTCTTGGTCTGCGAGATGCCTTGTCCAAAATTAACCACGAGCTGGAAACCCGCACAATTACCATATTATCGCTGGTAACTTCAAAATCACGAATGGCATATAGCCCTTCGGTTCCACGAGGCCAGGTTTTTATTTGAATTTCATCTTTCCATTTTGGCCAATATTCCACCAGCAATTTTACCCTACTGAGCACCCAAAAGGAATTTTCCTGTTCCATAAATTCATAACCAAAACCATTTTCCATGGCATTTTCCCAGGCGCACTCCTGAAGGAATAAAAACAAGGATGAAATGGATAAAGCAGCGGTTTTATCCGATTCGTAAGACTTAATTTTAAAAGGATATATTCCAATTTTTTGGACTTTCATGGTGATATGAATTTGCGGGGGCAAAATTAAAAATTTAAAATTATTGGGTTAAATAAAAAAAACGAATATCTGGAATTCCAAAAAACATCTACTTTTGTTTCACAACAGGAATCATTTCCAAAAATAATTATGAGATATTTCGGGGTTAAAAGAGTCTTCTTGCTTTTGTTTCTTTTTCTTGCATTGCATCTGCACGCGCAAATGCACCTTCAGCTTCACAAATCGCGCAACGAGAAAAGCTGGTTTGTGGATGGATGTGCCGGATTTAGTATGTATTATGGATCATTAGGTTTCTATAATTACGACCCAATAGAGAAACTCAAGAAGGAAAGTCATTATTCTTTAGGTATAAATTTAGGAAAAAGCCTTAATTATATCACTTCGGTTAGAGCATATTATAATTTCTCAGGATTGAAAGCATATAATATTGAGCGGAAAATAAGACTCGACTCCAAAATGCACAATTTTGGCGGACAGTTTTTAATTAATATTTCGAGTTGGATAGGAGGTATTAGTTATGTTCCAGATTTCACTATTTATGGTATTGCAGGTGCCGGAGTCGCATTAACCAAACCAAGCTTATATTATTTAAGCACCGATACAACCGATTTAGCCCATAATACCCTGCTAAAATCAGGTTCGGCCATGGCTTTTGAAATAAATGCCGGAATGGGGATTAGCTATCAGGTATTTCACAGATTCGATGCCTTACTCGAACTGGCTTATCACTTCTCTTTTTCCGATGAATTGGATATTTCTGCTGATGGTGGTAAGGATAAAATATTATATCTTAAAGCTGGAATCCGCTACCGTTTTGGATTTCCGGGGATAAAAAGCACCAAAGCTTTTGGTAGAAACAGAAAGTAGTTGTTCAAATAAAACCGTTTTTCCAAAGTTTTTAACCGATTTTTTCTGGCATTCCTGATGCATTACTGTCCACTAACTGGCAATTTTTGCGTCGGCAACACGCTCCTGAATATTCGAAATGGGTTTGAAATGATTGCGGATGGTTGACCATTTTTCGGGATATTGATTGAGCAATGAAACTACTTTTCGGCTGTGATTTTTAAGTTTGTCGGAAATGGCAGCAGCTGTAACCGGATGGTCCATAATGCTACCAATATTTACGCTTGTAAGCTTTTCGCCTTTTGCCAGCAGTTTTATGGCAGCTTTTTCAAGTATTTCTAAAAACTGATAAACCTTTGTTTGAGCGTCGTAGGAATCCAATTCGTCGGCGATTTTAGCTTCTGGTTTGAGTTCAGTATTGTTATGATAATCTATAAAATGATGAATATCAATATTTAAAACCAAATCACCTGAACCAAAAGATAATGTTTTAGCAAAATTAACTGCTCCTTCTATTTGCTTTTGCAAATGCTCAATATCCACAAAATTCTCGGTTAAATAGGTTATGACATAAGGAGAAAATTGCAAAGAATGACTTGAATATCCCGAAATTGCTGATTCAATAATTCTACGAAGCTGATGCTGATATTGGGTAATCATTCGGTCTTTCTCGTCAAGCTGTTGCTTGTGGATTTTAAGCATATTTGAAATCTGAAGATTGTAATTTACCAATGCAAACTGATTGTCTACCAATTGTTCAAATAGTGCTTTTATATTGTTGTATATCAATCGTCCAGCAAAAATCTTATGACCGGTATCCAATACATTGTCTGATAAAATTGGGCCAAATTCGCTGGCATTACTGCGGAAATAGAATAGAAACAAATCGGCAGTACCGCTGGGGGTATTTTGTATTTTAATGGCAAGAACGCTTTTTTGAAGTTCATCGAAAAGATTTCCCGATGAAATATTGGGTTGGGTATTTTGTGGCAATTCGGACAGGCTAAACCAGGCCATGTTTTTGGTTTGTCGGGCGATGGATTCGAAATCTGCCTGGTTCTTTTTTGACAGATTTGAACCTGACATCTCGCCATCAACCAAAGTAAATAGCTTAAAATCAATACCTTGTTCGCTTTTTGTAAAGAGTTCAACCCGCTCAATTCCAGGCAATAGCTTTGCCGACAACTCCAGAGCTGTTAACGAAACGGGGCTTAAAAACGTAAACTGATTTTTCACGTTGCAAATTTGGGATAAATTTAAGAAATTATAAAGATAAATTTCTACTACAATACACAAAATTAAGAAATTTCTTAAATACTTAAGCAAGAGCATAATTATTTAACAAACCCCTAAAAGTGCTTAAATATAAATATTTTTGCTTAAAATTATTGATATTCAATTATATACAATATATTTTTGTGAAAATTAATTTATAGAAAGGCGTATCAAAATGGCAAACGAAAGTATAATAAGCTTAATTTTAGCTAAAAGGGTTCAATTTTACAAAGGACAAATTAGAAATAAATACAAAACAACTCCCATTAAACCTACAGCCGGTAGTGGTTCAAATATCAATACAGCCCCCAATCAAGATCACAGTATCAGAACCAGTGATTTAAAAAACCGGAGCTATCAATTAATTCAGGATTTTTTTTCTGAATAGAAAGAAAAAGATTTATATCTTTAATCGGAATTTTGTCCTGCATTGCTCCGCACATGAATTAAGGCAGATTATGGCCAAAAATTCAGGAGGGTTTCTTGTGGGCATGATCAAATTATTGAAGTTGAATTCGGGGTTTGCTGTTATATTTCATGAGAAAACTATTACTGATTGTATATCTTTTTATAGGCTATGTCAGCTTTTCTGCTGAGCAGTTTTCGCACATTGACAGCCTTTCGAATGTATTAAATAAAAGCACCGGCACCGATTGGATTGAATGCGCCATTTTACTGGCCGAAAAGCATCGAAAAATCAATCCCGAATACGGATTTGATTTGCTTGATGATGCCATAAATTATTCACAGAAATATGGCTATCCCATTGGAATTGCTAAAGCAAATTTTGTGAAAGGTTCTTATCAATACGATAATAATAAGGTTACCACCGGTCTCACCCTTTTCAATGAAGCCTACAAACAATTCAAAAAACTGAATGTGCCTGAAAAAGAGGCCGAATGCCTTATTAGCATAGGTACCGGGCTCACCAAGCTGCATAAACCAAAACCTTCAAACGACACCCTGAATTATCTGTTCAGAAACTACCTCGACTACCTTTCGCCCGACCAAATTGGTGATGTTTATATACTTATTTCCACCAATTTTAAAGAAAACGGAAATTATTCTGCTGCCATAATCAATGTAGATTCGGCAATCATAATTCAAACAAAATATGGATTAAAGAACAAACTTAGCAACTCCTATAATATACTGGGAATTCTATATTTGGAAATTGGTGATTACAAGAGTTCACTGAAAAACTACGACCAGTTTGAGCAGCTTTCCTATGATTTGAATGATACTTTATCCATTTCCATTGCAATCCATAATAAAGCACTCATTTACATGGAATGGGGAGCCTATGATGAATCGCTCGATATGTTTCTTACCTCTTTAAGCTTAAGTCAGTCGTTAGGGTTGGAAAAGGAATTATCAAGTATACTCTCGAACATAGCGTTGGTTTATCAGGAAATTAAAGACTTTGCAAAAGCAAAATACTACTACGAGCAGGCACTTGAATTGGCGGAAAAATACAAATTGGAAAGCGAAATGGCCATCATACTTCATAATATGGGCGAGCTTCTTTTTTATAATCAGAAATATGATTCATCACTTGTATTACTCAACAGAAGTTTGCGCATTGAGATTGCAAATAAAAATACCATTGGAATCGCTGAATCGCACAGTATGATTGGCAATGTTTATATGGCCCAGAAAAAATTTCCACTGGCATTCGAATATTACGAAAATGCAGCACAAACCTTTGAGAGTTTTGGCAGCAAAATGCACCTTTGCGAACTATATCTCAGAATGGGGAATGCCCATCAGCAATTGAACAACGATTCGCTTGCTACCCAATTTATCGGCAGAGCCATTGATATAGCAGCAGCCATAAACTCCACAGGAACCTTGCTTAAAGCTTACGAAGACATGTCGGGGAATTATAGCAGAATGCGGAGTTTTGAAAAAGCTTTTTATTATTATAAAAAATACGACCATCTAAAAGATAGCATATTTAGCCTGGAAGCAGCGTCGAGGAGAGATTATTTAGGTCTAAAACTGGAAAATCAGGAGCGGGAAAAGTTGCTCGAAAGGCTCACTACCGAGAAACAAATGCTGGATTTGAAAAATAAAAACAGAACCCTGTTTCTTGGATTTGCTATTGTTGCCTTATTGGTTTTATTATTCTCCTTTGCCATTATTTATAACAACAACAGAAAATCGAAAAAGAAGACCGAAGCGAAAAACAAAGAACTTATAGCCAGTGAACAAAAGAGTAAAGCATTGCTCGATGCCAGTTTCGACTCAACTATTCTTGTAAACTTAAATGGCGTTGTTATTACCGCCAACACCAATAATTTAAATGGCTTCCTCCCCGACTTTGGCAATCTTATAAATTCTCAGTTTACCAATCTTTTCAGCGAAACCAATCAAAGGATTCTCAACAACTATATTGAACTGGTAATCAGCAGCAAGGTGATAAAGGAAGTTCAAATTAGTGAGGTTAACAACAAGATTTTCAATATAAAAATCAGTCCTATCTTAGGTGAGTATTTAAACATAGCTTCTCTGGCATTTTATATTCAGGATGTTACCCAGATAGAGGTCGATAAAAAGGCTCATAAGAAAATGGAAGAGCAGCTCATACAGTCGCAAAAGCTCGATACCATTGGCACTTTGGCTGGCGGAATAGCCCATGATTTAAACAACTTTTTAGGAACCATTAAAGGGTATTTGGAAATGTCGCTCGAGGATATTACCGATCCCGAAAACAGAGTACACCGTTATTTGAAAGGGAGCCTTAAAGCCATAAATCAGTCGCATCAAACCATTAAAAAGCTCCTTAGTTTCAGCCGCGAAAATGAATTGAAACTTGAGAAGGTGAAGCTGGACAGTCTGCTCGAAGACTGCTATGAAATGATTCTGGGCTCCAAGCCGCGACATATCAGCCTAAGATTTCCTACTTTGCCATCACATGCAGTGATTTTTGCCGACGCAAACCAATTAACACAGGTTATTTTAAATATCATCACTAACTCTTTCCATGCCATAGTTAAAGATGCGGGATTGGTTACCGTTGAAATAACAACGCCGGTTCTCAATGATACCAACAAAGAACTAAACAGCGGTAAGAATTTTGTTACCATCAAAATAACTGACAATGGTTTTGGAATGGATTCCGAAACAATGAAACGAATTTTTGAGCCTTTTTTCACCACCAAAGAAGTTGGTAAAGGAACCGGGTTGGGATTATCCATGTCCATGGGCATTATAAAACAGCACAATGGAAGCATCGAAGTGGAATCGGAAATGGGAATTGGAAGCATATTTTATATAAATTTACCCTTGATATCATAAACTATTTTGTAAAACAGATTTGAAATGAAAAGAATATTGCTAATAGATGACGATGAACATTTTAGAGAAATGTTTGCAGAATTACTTAAAAGAAACGACTATTTAGTAATTGAAACCAACGATGGCAGATATGCAAAGAATCTGTACCTGGAGCATTCACCCGATATCGTTATCACCGATATTATTATGCCCGATAAGGAAGGCATAGAAACCATTCTCGAGCTTAGAAAAATGAATAAATCAATGAAAATCATTGCTATTTCCGGCGGAGGAAGAACCAATGCAGTTGACAATCTGAGGTCGGCAAAATTGCTGGGTGCCAATTTAGTATTCGAAAAGCCCTTCGAGAACAAGGAAATACTAGCGGGCATTGAAAAACTTCTCAACTCATAGAATACTCCAAACCGATCATCTTTTCTGTAAGACACTGATACAAAATGCTTTAAAATTTTATTGGCAATTATAGCAGTTATTTAGAATCAAATTTAGATGGCTTCTAAACAGGTTTTTATTTTGTTGATATTCAATAGCCTGCATAAATAGTAATTTACTGAATATTTTATTCGGTTTTTAAT
>DYSN01000171.1 GCA_020718205.1 Draconibacterium orientale | reverse complement strand
TGCAAACGATCTTCAATCTGACTTTCTGTGCGAACAATAAGATCGAGCGGAAATGCTACCTGAACCTTTTCCCTGATTGCCTGAGGTGGTCAATTAAAATGGACAGTTTATTAAGCGGCTTTTTTCAGAAGCCACTTTTGCTCAAATTCTTTTGGGCTTATTTAATCCAAATATGAATGACGTCTTTTGCTGTTGTAAAACATTTCGATATAGTCCACGACATCCTGTCTTGCAGCATCTCTTGTTGCGTAGTTGGAAAAGAACACTCTCTCTACCTTCAGACTGCCCAAAAAACTAAGGTGGATCGTTACGAAAAGACAAGAAATTTTCCTGTAAGCCACTTATGCTGCTCTCGTAAAAAGTCCATATTGTCTTATTGTCATTCCGACCAGAGGGAGAAATCTTAATAATAACACGCGGTTTAGAAGTAAGATTTATCGCTGTCACTTTTTTATTTTTTTTCAGTGACGAAAATCTTGGTTTGAAAAGCAACTTTTCAAGATAGCCTTAACTGATACGTCGAATTTTTTGTTCTCCTAAGTTTCCTATACCTTGTTTTTGGCACTCCATCAAAAAACGATAGAACGGCCCTGAAGTATTATCCGGATCATTCAATTTAACATAATTGATTTCTGGTACAGAACTATCTTCTGAGGAAGGGGTCTCTTTTAATAGAATGTCTTTTGCTGCTATATAATCAAGAGCAACAGGATCATGGCTAGCGAGGAGAGCTTTGGGGTAACTGCTTTTGCTGAGGTCCCACCTACTGCCCCATCCAACATGATGGGCAGTAATGATATGCAAATCTGGAAAACAGATCTCTTTCATAAATATACCTAAAGCACCAGCAGTAAAATGGAAATTTTTATGGGCGCGAATTCTGAGCTTGTGACGGAGGTTAGCCAGATGTCTTGAAGGAATTTTATCAATATGTTTAATGTATTTCTCTACACCAATGAAATGCATGTTATAAGTATCATCCGGGCTTGGAGCATGAAAGCCACAGCTCATATCTACTACCCCCATGAGGTTTTTTATACTGGCAGTAACTCCAGCATACCAACCATGATGGTTTAATGCGGAAAAGTTAATGAACTTTACTTTACGATCCTTTAAATACTGACCATTTTTCCAGGCCCCATCTTTAAGATCAATGGTAATACCACTATATTCTGAGGTAAAGACCGGATAGGTCATCCAGCATTTTTTACCATTTGGCGAAGTGTAGACAATATCATCCCGCCACACATATCCATCGCCCTCAGAAGGTCCACTAATTGGTCGTCCAGTACCGGCATCATCCCCTTCAAGAGGTTCAGGATTAACCCCCGCACCACGCCAATGATATTTACTCACATTGAAAAAGCCGTTATTATGAAAATATTCTATCAACTCATTATAATTAAAAGATCCATTGCGCTTATCAGTCGTCCAACCTCGTCCATTAAACTGTTTATACTGATGATTTTCTGCTATTATAATTTCTCCTTGGAAATTCTTAGAGGTTAAAACGGCCAGCATAAATGCTTTCATTGCATCTGTGTTCGTCATCCCCTGGCTCCACCACTGTGCATTTGGTTTGAGAATGACAATATCATTATTATCCACGATATTTTCTATGCCACCAAGCAATGAAATCAATCGCTCCATATTTTCTTCTGCAGTTCCTCCTTGAACCTTGTAAACATCTGAAAAACCATCCTCTGAACAACCAAGATTCATAGTTGGGGTGAAATCAACATGTTCTCTGTTTTTCAGGGATTGTTCTTGTGCTGGTGTGGCACTGCCTCTAAAAGGCAAAAAGACGTTTTGCAGCAACAACACCTTAAGAACAACAATCGCTTTTATAAATTTTCTTCGCGATAACATGAAAACTCCTGATGAATTTATCAAGACTATGGTTTTTCAATCCATCCTTTCTTTTCGCTGGTGTCAATCAATTCTATATTGAGGTTATTGCCAGTCAATAAGAAAGCTATATTTTTATCATTAAATGCTTCCCCAGGCTCAGGAGGCACAATGCATCGAGCTCCCTTTTCTTTTAGTATGGGAATTTCCACCTCCAGATCATTACAACGGAAACATAAATGATGGAGTCCTCCCCCTTTTCTGGCTACACCATATATTGGCGAATCTTTCCCTGCCGGTTCTAACAACTTGATAGTTAAAGAATCTTTCTTGGATAAAAACACAACACGGACTTTTTGGCGGGTATTTTCTACAATATCTGATATCTTTTTATAACCAAACAACTCCTCCCATTGGAAAATTCCCTGCTCTAATGATCGGACAACAACACCAATATGATCAATAATCATTCAACCTTGGCCTCCTGCCCAGCTTCAACCCAAGAATCATACCCAATTTTATCCCAAGGCATTCCACGGCTAAACCGTTGGGGCCAAGGATAGGGGTGGCCTTTCCCTAATGCTCGAATTTTTCTCACATCCCTCAAAATTATTGCCGGGTTTCCAGTCGCCAATGAATAGTCTGGTATTTTTTTTGTTACAACTGAACTAGCACCAATCAGACAATGTTCTCCTATATGTATTCCTGGTAGAATAACAACATGAACTGCAATCTGTGTATAATTACCAATATGACTTCCAATGATTGTCTCCGATGGAGGAAAAGGATCGTTAGTCATTACAGAAAATGGATACATAAAGACATAATTCCCCAAGGAACATTGAGCTGAAATATGTACATTGCTGTGGAGTCTACAGTAGTCGCCAATTCGGACATTATTTTGGATATCGGTTAACGTACCGAGGGAGCAGTTCTTACCAATAATTGTATTTTCGCGAATTGTAACCCGATGTCCTGTGGAAAATTCATCCCCTATCATGCAACCCGCGTAGATGATTGCATGACTTCTTACCAGGCTATTCCTTCCAATTATTGTTAATGGATTCTGATACTCCGGGTCATCATAATATGAAGCCAAAGGTTCTCCGATGACACAATCATTACAAATAATTGCACTATCACCGATTTCAACATTGTCGTAGACGACGACATTCTCGCCGAATTGAACATTCTTACCAATCTTTGCTCTTGAACTAATTGAAATATTTTTTCCGGTTAACTTCATGGAGTTCTCTATTCCTCAATTTTCCAGCATGCTCTATCTTTCACTTGAATCCGTGGCACGAAAAATGCTTTCAGGCTTGCGTGAGCAAAAACTGACCACTTGTTCAATAGTGCCCCAACCAAGGCCAGCCCCGAATGGCTGGCCAGACATTCATTTCCCTCTTTTATGATAAATTCTACAGGTCGCATGTTCATCTCCAAGGTGTTAAATCCCAGGAGAAAATTTACCATAAATATTGATAACATATCAAGTGATTATGATTGTTTTAGCAAATATTATGCCACAGATTCAGGCTTCATTAAAGACCCTATTATTTGATTTCGCCAAACAGCCCATCTATTCTGCAGCGATTCAGAAAAAAACATTCTTCACAGTTTTAGAAATGAAAGTTCTGACCCTTTGGAATGATGATGGATGTGGAATAGGACCACCAAAGGGTGCTTTTTTGGAGTTCCATTGCCATTGCTCGGCAATGCGAACGGGATCACTGGCTCCCAAGCCGTCAATTGTTTCTATTTCCTGTGTAGACAGCTTAAAGGTATATGGTTCTGCATTACTACTGATATGTATTGGATTTCTGGATCCCACTATTGGAAGGACCTTATGTTGCATGCACCACCTGATCAATATACGTGATGGAGTCGTCTGATATTTGAATGCCAATTTATCAATAAAAGGATCTTTTATTCTTTTCCCCTGCGCCAGTGGTGAATATCCCTCAAGGGCGATCCCCCTGGATTGGCAAAAATCAAGTACCTGAACTTGTTCATCATAGATCCATGGGTGAAATTCAATCTGGTTAACTTCCGGATAATCACCAGTTTTTGCTTTCATTTTTTCTAAATGCCAGGGTTCGTAATTACTCACACCAATATGACGCACTAATCCTTTTATTTTTGCTTCTTGAAAAGCCCCCCAAGTTCCAATGAGATCTCCAAAACCAGGATAATGAATAAGAAATGAATCCAAATAATTATCACCAGGAGATGCATCTTTCCCCCAAATCAGTAGGTTTGCTTCTCGGATTTTTTTCCAAGCCTCTCTATATGAATTGTTGTATGGATGAAGTTTGCTGGTAACAAAAAGTTCTTCCCGTTCAATCCCAAGTTCTTTACAGGCTGTCCCTATCTGATGTTGATTACTGTAAGTAAAGGCTGTATCTATGTGGCGATACCCCAACCTTAATGCCACTTTGAGCGCTGATAGAGAACTGGCGGAGTCATCCTGTTCAGAACCAAGACCTTTAAAAGGGTATGGGAAAGTTCCATAAGCTGGCTTTTGGGGCTGTAGCCATGCCCCAGGAAATTGAGGCTTATTTATCAAAGAAGAAGTCATTCAATCAAACTGTGGTTTTTCTTATTACCTAAATCCTGCAATCACTTGGCATTCGCCGGTCAATACAGACACATAGGCTGCGTTGGCTTCACCATTTTCATGCTCAGCGTAG
>DYSN01000170.1 GCA_020718205.1 Draconibacterium orientale | reverse complement strand
GGACTCATTGATTAAACACACTCATCAATCTTTTTTTAAATTGTTCTTCAAAAATTTTGTCATAATCTATAGCATCGATGGCATGTGAGTATATTTTGATAAATTTAAGTTTTTCGGTTTCCCAATTTTTCAGGATCTCTTGAGATTTTATAGATCCCGTTTGAAATTCATGAGTTACAATATATTTGTATATTAGTTCCTCATCTGAGGTATTTACGATACCTACTTTTACATAATCTGAATTTAAATTTTGTAGAACTTCCTTGTGATTATTATAGGTAAAAATAAATCCTCCTGTCATTCCGGCTCCTATATTTTTTCCTGTTTCACCCAATATGATAACCAATCCGCGAGTCATATATTCACAACAATGATTTCCGACCCCTTCTACAACGGCAGCAGCTCCACTATTGCGAATACCAAAACGCTCTCCTGCTTTACCGGCTATAAAGACTTCACCGGCTGTAGCACCATATAGAGCCACATTGCCAATGATGGTATTTCCTTCAAGAGATGCTCTTATATTTTTAGGAAATCTTATGGTTATCATTCCTCCACTCATCCCTTTTCCAACATAATCATTGGCAATGCCCGAAAGTCTTATTTCCATTCCATTTACTAAAAAAGCTCCTAAACTCTGTCCTGCTGCTCCTTCAAGTTTATACTGGATATAACCCTTAAAATCGCTATGTCCATATAAAAATGCGATTAACCCCGAAATACGCGTTCCGACAGATCGGTCTGTGTTTTTCACTTTTCTATTGATAATTACTCTTCCATGAGTCATTAAAGCAGGTAAAACTTGTTTATTGATACTATCGGAAAGATGTTGCTTAAATTTAGAAGTCGGTAAAATTATTTTCTTTTTGATATCGAGATCATAACTTTCTTTTTTGTTTTTTGCTATAAAATAACTGAGTTCTATATTCTTTTCATGAATCAATTTCTCAAATAATCTATTGGTTGTCAGCAAATCATTGCGTCCTATTATATCATCGAGGCTTTCAAATCCCATTTCTGAGAGTAACATTCTGGTATCATTGGCTATATGCTCTATGAATCTGACTAAATTTTCGGGTTTTCCTTTAAACTTTTTTCTCAGACCTTCGTCTTGTGTGGCTATACCTGCCGGACAGGTATTGAGATGACATTGTCGAGCCATGACACAACCCAAAGCTACCACTGCGGAAGTCCCAAAATCGTATTCTTCTGCTCCGAGAAGTGCCGCTATTACAATATCTTCTGCTGTTTTAAATCCACCATCAACTCTTAAAATGACTCTATTTCTCATGCCATTTTCTGTTAATGTTCTATGAACTTCGGAAAGTCCTATTTCCCAAGGAAGTCCTGTGTGTTTTACGGAACCCAATGGGCTTGCTCCGGTTCCTCCATCATTGCCACTGATGAGAATATTATCGGCTCCCGCTTTTACAACCCCTGAGGCTATAATACCTATTCCATACTGCGAAACAAGTTTTACACTTACATGGGCTCTCGGATTTACTTGTTTTAGATCGTAAATAAGTTGAGCCAAATCTTCTATACTATATATATCGTGATGTGGTGGTGGAGAAATCAAAGAAACACCTGGAGTAGTATGGCGACTTATAGCTATAGATAAGGTTACTTTTTCGCCCGGAAGTTGTCCGCCTTCGCCCGGTTTTGCACCTTGTCCTATTTTTATTTGAAGTTCTCTTGCAGCCGTGAGATAATTAGTAGTAACTCCAAATCTACCACTTCCCACTTGCTTAGTATAACAGTTTTCACTTTTATCGGGATTGGAAATACTAAAACGATCTTTTTGTTCACCTCCTTCTCCTGTATTACTTCTAATACCTATCATCGAGGCAGCCTTTGCTAAAGTGCGATGAGTTTCCTCAGATATGGCTCCAAATGATATGGCACCTAACCCCAATTTTTTGTATATATTTTCATTGGGTAGAACTTGTTCTAATGGAATTTTTTTCTTTTTGACAAGCTCAAATAAATTTCTAATGTAAACCGGATGTTCATTTTTTTCGGGATTAGTTTCTTTGCCTTGTGAGATGTTTTGTATGTTTTTGAAAATTAAAGGTGAAAATCCATGAACTTCTCCCTCTTTTCTATATCTAAATCTTCCTGTTTCTTCAAGAGAAGCCCCTTGTTCAAAAGCATTTTTACTTCGTTCAATTAAAGTTTTTTGAAGACTTTCCAGTGTTTCTCCTCCCAGAATACTTTTGATTGAAGGAAAATAATTCTCTATGAGTTCCGAGGATATTCCAATAGCATTGAATAACATACTACCATGGTAACTACTGATGGTGGAAACACCCATTTTGGCAACTATTTTGAGCAATCCTTTTTCTAATGCTCTTCGATAATTACTTAATTTGGAAACCCAATTATCTTCATCAAAATACTCTCTGATGAGCTCGTAAGCCATATAAGGATATACAGCACTTGCTCCAAATGCTACCAAACTTGCCACATGATGATCCTCTATGGCATCACCTGTAAAACTGAGTAATGCACAATTGTTCCTCAATTTTTTGGTTATTAGATGTTGATGAACTGCCGAAACCACTAAAAGCATTGGAATAGGAATAAAATGGGCTTCCATTCCTTCATCTGTTAAAAATAATATTTTGACTCCCCCCAAAACTGCTTGTTCGCATTCATTTCTAATTTCTTCAATTCTATCAGCTAAATTTTCTCCTTGGCGGAGGTGGCATTGAATCTTAGTCGAGGGGAAATGCTCTTTTTTATCAATGAGCTGTTGTACCTCTCTGGGTGATAATACGGGACTATCAATGCGTATAGCACCTGTAAACTTATCGGTATTACTTAATAAATCGGTTTCAGTACCTATATATCTGTAGAGACTCATGACGTATCTTTCTCTGATAGAATCTATGGAAGGATTGGTTACTTGTGCAAAATGTTGTTTGAAATAATCATAAAATTTGCGTTTTTTATTGGAAATAAACGCTGCAGGTGTATCATCTCCCATAGAACCGATAGACTCATTGCCCGTTTGTGCCATAGGAATTAAAAATTTCTCCACATCTTCTTTTTCAATGCCAAAAGCAACTCTGATTCTCTTGTCAAATCCGCCAACGGGTAAAGAAAAATCCCCAAATTCTTCCACTTCATTTCCTCTTTGCAAAATCTCGAGATGGTTTTTTACTTTTTCGGAAAAATTTTCTTTGCGGGATACTTGTTCGGTAATTTCTTTATTGGTAATAATACCGCTCCCATCTAATTTAATAGCAAAGTTCTCCCCGGATTTCATGTGGTGATGCAACAAAATATTGTCTGAATCGATCTCTACAACGCCTGCTTCCGATGCCATGACCGCCAACCCGTCTTTTGTAATGGTATATCGCAATGGTCGTAATCCATTTCTATCTAATTTTGCCCCTACGGTATCTCCATCGGAAAAAACTAAAGCTGCGGGACCGTCCCAAGGTTCAATGTGATTTTCATGATAAATATAAAAATCTCTCAATGCTGCCGGCATACTATGATCATATATGTAGGGTTCCGGTATGAGCATCATGGAACTGTGAAAAAGGCTTCTACCACTCTGTACTAAAAATTCTAAAATATTGTCTAAAGAAAAGGAATCACTGCCGGATTCTGACACCAATGGTTTTAAAACGTCTATATTATTTTTCCAAAATTCTGACTGAATGGTAGCTTCACGCGTTTTCATCCACAATCTATTTCCTTTTATCGTATTTATTTCCCCATTGTGTCCCAGCATTCTAAAAGGTTGAGCCATGCTCCAACTGGAAATGGTATTGGTAGAAAACCTTTCGTGGAAAAGGGCAACTTTAATTTTAAATTCGGGTTGATTCAAATCAGTATAAAAACGGGAAAGTTGATTGGGCTTCATCATCCCTTTGTAAACTATTGTTTTGCCGGAAAGCGAACAAATAAATGTATCCGATTGATTTGACATTAATTTTTGCTCTACAGTTTTTCTCAAGAGGTAAAGCCTATTTTCAAAACTGTATGGCTCTTGATTTTCACCTGAGAAGAAAAATTGAAAAATCAGTGGGCAATTGGATTTTCCAATATCTCCTAAAACGGCTCCATTGGTGGGGACTTTTCTACTTCCAATATACTTAATTTGGAGCTTAATGGAGGCTTCTATGAATTCAGTTTCTAAGAATGAAAGTTCGTTTTCAGAAGTAAAAACCATGGCAATCCCATGTTGATTTTGATCCATTGAATGATTAAGTTCCTCTTCCAACACTATTTTAAAATACTCCCACGGAATGTCGGTGAGAAGTCCGGTTCCATCGCTGGTTTTATCGTCTATACCATTGGCTCCTCGATGTGCCATGTTTCCTAATGCTTCTATGGAAAGTTCTACTACTCTTCTACTTGGTTTTCCGGAGATTTCAGCAATAAATCCAATGCCACAAGCATCGTGAAAATCTTTTTGGTATCTATCGATATGGTGTTGCATGATATATAAATATTTATTTGATATAAAATCAACAAATATATTGAGGGTTTCTTCGACACCAACCTACGAAAACGTTTGCGGTGAAATAATAAATTGGAAGTCCTATCAATACCTTTGTTTAATGCAAAACTATACATAAAATCGAATTATCCAAATATTATTATT
>DYSN01000169.1 GCA_020718205.1 Draconibacterium orientale | reverse complement strand
CAACTCGGCCTTCACAGTCCCCACAATAATAGGTGCTATCACTCTAACCGGAATCTGTCTCCCGTCGTCGCTAACCCAAATGGTAATGGTTTGGTTGCTTTTAAATATGGTTCCTTCAATTAGTTTTGTGCTGATTCTGAAACAATTATAGGTAGTTTTGTTGTCTAATACCAATGATTCTTTTCCTTCGTAACGGATGGGAATCTTGTAAAGTTCGCCGTCGATGATGATGGAGAAGGTGTAGGTCTCGCCCATGGCAGCAGTTCTGAAATCGAGAAGACGGGCAAAATATACTGCGGTTTGCAAATCGAAAATCCCCGGCTCATATTTTATGGAGGCCTTTCTGTGCCCATCGTCGCTGTTAAAGAGTTTCATATCGATGGTTTGATTGGCCAGGTTGAAATGGGTTTCGTTGCGAACCTGATAATCTCCTTCGTTGGTGCTGCGTTTGTAATAAACCGGAACTAAATTAGCCTTCAGCACCCGGCTTTGAAAGGTATCTCTTACTTTGAAAATCCAGTCGTACTGCGGCAGGCTATTGCCTATACTTCGAAAAAGAAATTCTTTTTGCTCATTCCGGTGGCTCTCGTCAACGCTAAATTCTACCAAACCAGCTTTTATTTCTATAAACCCCCATTCGTAAAGCGCATGATAACTCACTTTTTCCCCCGCAGAAAAGGGAAAATCCTTTAATGGCTTTATCTGCGCCCATAGCGATGATTCAAATAGAACAATAAAAATAAGCAGACTCAGCCTCATATAATTTTTTCAGAGCACAAAAATAGTAAATGGCGGATAGTCCAATGAGGAAAAATTCACGTTTGCAAAAATCTACAAACCCAGTTCCATTGCCACCAATTCGGCAATATCTAAGTTTTTCATGGTTTCTTCCTGATGGGTATATTTAATGCCATCGGTGAGCATGGTCATGCAAAACGGACAAGCAGTAACTACGATATCGCATTGGGTTTCAGTAACATCGTCCATGCGTTCTAAGAATACTTCCTTATTTCCTTTTTCGGCTTCTTTAAACATTTGTGCGCCACCGGCTCCACAACACAAGGCGAAGCTCTTATTTCGCTTCATTTCCACACGGTTGGTGCTTAAAGCGTCAATCACAAATCTCGGGGCGTCGAATTCACCATTTCCACGGCCCAGATAACAAGGATCGTGATATGCGATTTTTTTACCTTCCAGGCTCGATTTTCCCAGCTTTAGCTTTCCGCTGGAAATCTGACTTTGCAAGAATTGGGTATGATGTATCACTTCGTAATTTCCGCCATAATCCTTGTATTCATTTTTTAATGTGTTGAAATCGTGTGGATCACAGGTGATTATCTTTTTCACTTCGTAGGCATTCATCACTTCTATATTCATCATGGCCTGCATTTGAAATAGCATTTCGTTGCCTGCACGACGGGCTGCATCACCACTATCGCTCTCTTCGGTTCCCAGAACGCCATAACTTACGCCCAAATGATGGAGAATTCTAACAAAATCGCGGGTTACTTTTTTGTACCGATCATCGAATGCGCCAGCACTTCCCACCCAAAATAAATATTCGGGGGCTTTTCCTTCGGCAAATAACTCGCTGTAAATGGGGACTTCTATCTTAATTTTTTCCTTGTTTTCCATAATTCAATTCATTAAATAGTTGATAATCATTAAGCATTCATATATAACTCGTCGGTCCATTTCAATCGGTCGTCCTGACTAAACTGCCAGGGTGCGCCGTTGTTTTCGATGTTTTGGAATATGGTATTCAGCTCGCTGGGGGCAGCACTTTGTTCCATAACCAAATATCGGCGCATATCGATAATGATACTTGGGTGATTGATATTCACCGGACATTCCTGAGCACAAGCATTGCAGGTTGTGCAAGCCCACAACTCTTCTGCAGTGATATAGTCGCCCAAAAGTGCTTTTTTATCGTCAAAATCTTTCCCGTTTTTAATCAATCCTGCTCCTTTTTCTTCCATTCGGGTGCGGATATTCATGATGATTTTGCGGGGAGAAAGTAGTTTGCCAGTGATATTGGCCGGACAAACAGAAGTACAACGACCACATTGTGTGCAGGTTAACGAGTCCATATAGTTTTTCCAGTTAACATCTTCAATGTCTTTCACTCCAAAGCGCTCCACTTCGCCACCATCGTCGGGGGCTCCTGAAAAGGCTGCATTGGGATCGAGCATCAGTTTTACTTCTTTGGTTATGGATTCCATATTATAAAGTTGTCCGAGTGGTTCCAGCCGGCTGAGAAACACATTGGGAATGGACATGTAAACGTGAAAATGCTTGGAGTAGGGGAGATAATTGGCAAATAAAAATATGAGTAAAATATGCGCCCACCAGTTGATTTCGTGCCAGAGATGAACATCGGCATTGCCGACAAAACCAGCAAAAAACTGGCTGACTGGATAAACTCCAACAATTTCTTCACCTGCCAGAGTTTTTTCGGCCACATAGAAAGTGTTCATCCCCAATAGGCTCACCATAAGCAATAGTATGATGGTGAGAGCCATATGCGCATCGTTGTGAGCTTTATGCGACATTTCAACGCCATCGAACCGCTTCACTTTCATCACCAAACGGCGATAGAGAAAAACGATCATGGCAACAGCAATAAACAAAGCCATCACATCGCCCGAACCAACAACAAAACTATAAAACCCGCCTAAAATCCCCAGAAAACGGTCGGTGCCAAAAAGCCCGTCAATCACCATTTCCATGCTACCCACGGTAATCACAATAAACCCCCAGAAAACCAAGGCGTGAATGAGACCAATTACAGGGCGGCGCAGAATCTTATTTTGCCCAAAGGCAACTTGCATCATCATGTTAAACCGCTTTCCGTAATCGCCTATTGGAAGTGAGCGGGTTAGCTTAAAATACTGATAGTATTTGTTAACCGAATAGGCAAAAATGCCCAAGGTGGCAAGCAACGAAACACTAAAGAGAATTTGCTTTATCATAGGATGTTTTTTTGGTTGAAGTGACAATATTATAAAAAAATACCATGCATGCATAGTATATTTTTTAGATTTTGCGTTTTTGAAGGCTTATTTTGAAGCATTTTAAAGATGAAGCAACCGGTATTTCGATGATTTGAAAGTCAATTGAATCAAAAACATAGTCATCGTTTTATGGTAAAATCTTAGTATTTTCGCGGCCTGATAAAATTTAATATGGGAAAAAAGAAAAGACGCCGCGATTATCCGGTGATTGAGAACGTGGAGATGCAAAAAATTGCAGCGGAGGGAAAATCATTCGCCAAAGTAAATGAAAAGGCAGTTTTTGTCCCATTTACTGTTCCCGGCGATGTGGTCGATGTTAAAATTACGGAGAGTCGCTCATCGTTTATGGAAGGAAAAGCCATCAGATTTGAAAAGTACTCTGACATGCGCATTGAGCCCAAATGCGAGCATTTCGCCACATGCGGAGGTTGCAAATGGCAGATGATTCCCTACGAAAAACAACTCGAAGCCAAGCAACAACAGGTTCTTGACAATTTTCAGCGGTTGGGGAATTTCGATTTTCCGGCTCACGAGCCTATTCTGGGAAGTCAGGAGCAATATTATTACCGCAATAAATTAGAGTTCACTTTTTCCAAACGCATTTGGGTGACAGATTATTCGCGTGAGCTGGATTTTAAAGACCTGAATATGAATGGACTGGGCTTTCATATGCCCGGTATGTTCGATAGAATTCTGAACATTGAAAATTGCTATCTGCAGGCTTCACCATCCAACGAAATCCGTTTGGCCATTCGAGAATATGCCTGGAAAAACGATTTAACCTTCTACGACCAACGCGAGCAAACCGGATTTTTACGAAATCTGATTATTCGCACGGCTTCAACAGGCGATTTAATGGTGATTCTGGTGGTTGGAGAACCCCGGATGGATTTGTTAAACCCCATGCTCGATTATATTAAGGAAACTTTTCCGCAGATTACATCGCTCATGTACGCCATCAACGAAAAGTTGAATACCATCATCACCGATTTGCCCATCTATACTTACCACGGCAATAGTTTTCTGATGGAAGAAATGGAAGGGGTGAAGTTTAAAGTGGGCCCTGTCTCGTTTTATCAGACAAACAGTCCACAAGCTTACGAGATGTATAAGCTGGCACGCGAATATGCTGATTTAAATGGAGATGAGCTGGTTTATGACTTGTATACAGGAACAGGAACCATCGCAAATTTCATTGCCCGAAAGGCAAAGAAAGTAGTGGGAGTGGAGTATGTTCCGGAAGCCATTGACGACGCCCGGGTCAATTCGCAAATCAATGGAATCTCCAACACGGTTTTCTACGCCGGCGATTTGGCGAAGGTTCTAAACGAAGATTTTGTTGTGGAAAATGGCCGCCCCGATGTTATTATTACCGACCCGCCCCGAGCCGGAATGCACGAGAATGTGGTTCAGCAAATGATAAAGGCTGCTCCGCAGAAAATTGTCTATATCAGCTGTAACCCGGCCACTCAGGCCCGCGATATTACTTTAATGAAAGATTTCTACAAGGTAGCAATGGTGCAACCGGTTGATATGTTCCCCCAAACCCACCATGTGGAGAATATTGTGTTGTTGGAGCGGCTGTAAATCCTTTCATTTGTTTTAACATATTTT
>DYSN01000168.1 GCA_020718205.1 Draconibacterium orientale | reverse complement strand
AAAATACACTTTTTATAACTTAATCCTATGTCCTATTTTTGGGGAGTATCATACCTACGCTTTCATGGCTACCCGGGTATTTTTTGCCCATTGGGGAATCATGGCTGAGCTCACTATCTTATTCACTTTTCTGTTTTTCTTCTTCTTCAGCGCGGTGAATCATACCTTCGATGCCATTAAAAACAAAAACTACAAATGGCAAAATATCAATCGGCCTTTTATTCTGCTAATGCTCATAGCGGGAGTTATTTATCCGGTTTATATGGTCTTCGCCCGATAATCCTATTTTTCCGCTTCTTAATTTTTAAAAACAATTTGATATTCCAGTCGCTCAATTATTGAATACCTTTGCGCCATGAAAAAACTTGCAGGAATAGGTACTATTGTTTTGGGATTGATATTCTCCTTTTCCATACTTTTTCAGTCTGTCCATGCCTTTAAGCATCATATTCTAGCTCATCATCACGAGGTTAGCTGTTGCTCGACTCATTATCACGATAACGAAACCGCCGAAAATCACCAGCAAACAATCGACGAAACCCTGGAGCTCTGCCCCATCTGCAAGTACCAGATTGTTTCATTCCCAACGCCACAGCATGTTCAAGTGGTGGCCAAATTCCAATTTATTGATACCAGAAATTATTTCCAATATTCTCATCCTTTTACACACGGCATCAGCCAGTTCACATCTCTCAGAGGGCCGCCCCAATCCTGCTAAATTTTACAGATTTTTTTCATGCATTGACAGATATAATTTAATCTTGTGCTGTTCTATTTAAGAATTGAAGTGCTGTTATCTTGTTCTGCAATTTGAAGAAATCCCCCGAATCATTTTTCAAAATCCTTATCTCCAATATATTAAGGACTTTTTTTAGCAAGATAGCATTTATGAAATATATATTATTCATGTCATTTATTGTCGTTTTGGCCATGCAGTCGCAAGGTCAAACGGGTCAAATCAATGGGCAGGTGCTTGATGAAAAAGGCCTGATTTTACCCGGAGCAACTTTGGTTGTGGTAGAAAATCAGCTGGCCACCACCACCAATAATCAGGGCGATTTTGTTTTGGGGCCATTGAAATATGGGGTTTATCATATCCACACATCATTTGTGGGATATAGCTGTCAGGATGTGGAAATCCGTGTGAATCAGAAACAAATGATCATTGTAATTAGCATGAAGCCCGCCGTTGAACAGTTGGACGAAATAACCATTACCGACCATACCCACGAACACCGAAAAAATCAGGATCCGCTGAATGTGGAGCAAGTAAATCAGGAATATCTGAACCGAAACCGCGGCGGGAGTCTTATGCAGTCGCTGGAGCGGCTTCCTGGCGTTTCGACCATTGAAATTGGCAGCGGACAATCGAAGCCTGTGATTAGAGGATTGAGTTTTAACCGTGTGGTGGTTGTTGAAAATGGGTTGAAACACGAAGGACAGCAATGGGGACTGGAACACGGGCTCGAAATTGACCAATACTCAGTTGAAAATGTAGAAATTATAAAAGGCCCGGCATCGCTTCTCTATGGCTCCGACGCCATCGGCGGAATAATAGATATTAAACCACTCAGGTTTCCACAGCCCAAAACCCTGAAAGCCAGTCTCGAAACTCATTATAAATCGAACAACCACTCGCTGGGCTACAGCATTAATCTGGAAGGAAGACGAGAAAATTGGTTTTTCAATGCCCGCATGTCGCAGATTCGTTTTTCCGATTTCCGGGTGCCAACCAACAGTGTATCGGTATACTCGTTCCGTGTTCCGCTCATCGACCAAAGGCTCCGAAATACTGCAGGAAATGAAAACGGACAGCATTTTGACCTGGGTTTTATTTCATCAAATTTCAACTCCACCTTCTATCTGAGCCGCTACCATTCGCAAAGCGGATTTTTTGCCAACGCCCATGGCTTGGAGCCCCGGCAGGTAGATACAGAACTTCACGACAAATCCATCAGCGATATTCAGGAGCCATATCACAATGCCACCCATTATAAAATTACCAATGTGAGCCATTTATATTCGGGGCTCCATCATCTGAGCCTGGAGGCCGGATACCAGAAAAATATCCGAACCGAATGGAGCGACTATGTTACCCACGGCTATATGCCATCCGAATTCCCAAACCATCTGTCTTTCCCCCGAAACTTAGAAGTGGGATTTGATAAAGATGTGTGGTCGGCCCAGTTGAAAGATGAGTTAAAAACGGGGAGTCACCAATTTACATTCGGTCTCAGCTCCGGCTGGCAACACAATACCATCGATGGCCGGGGTTTTATTATTCCCGCCTTCGAACAATTGAATATGGGGGTTTTTGCCTACGACAAAATTAAAATAGGAACCCAATGGTGGCTTCATGCCGGACTTCGTTACGACTATGGCAAGATTTCGACCCACGAATATAATGACTGGTTTCAATCGCCCGTGATTACAGAAACGGATACCATTTACACCTATCTTCAGCGAAGCTTAGATTTGACAAGGGTTTTTAGCGAATTAACCTGGGCCATTGGGGTCAATTACAATGCCGGGCATTTTTCGTTTAAAGCCAATACCGGGAAGAGTTTTCGAATGCCCATTGCCAAGGAACTGGCATCGAATGGGGTTAATTATCACTTCTTTAGCTACGAAATTGGCGATAATGACCTGGATGCCGAAACCAGCTATCAGATCGACCTGACCACTGAATGGAATTTTCCTGTCTGGGCTGTGCAAATAAGTCCCTTTGCCAGCTATTTTCCCAATTACATCTATCTGAACCCCACATCAGATTATGACTTTCTCTACGGAGCCGGAAATCAGGTATTCAAATACACCCAAAGCGAGGTGATGAGATATGGTGGTGAATTGCATGCACATTATAAAATTCTGGAACAACTGAAAGCCGGATTCATTGGCGAATACATCTATTCCATTCAAACAACCGGCTCAAAAAAAGGATTTGGATTGCCCTTTGCTCCCCCGGCCAATATGTTATTCAACCTTGCCTGGCAGACCAAAGGTGGAAAATATTTCACCGAACCCTTCTTCTCTGCCGACTATCAGTACACTTTTCCGCAGAATCAAATTGTTCCCCCCGAAAAAAAATCAGCGGGCTATCACCTATTCCATATATCGATGGGAACTAAGTTAAAACTGAAAAACCAAATGCCGGAGCTGAATGTTCAGGTTAAAAATCTGTTCGACACCAAATACTATAACCACACCAGCTATTACAAACTCATCGACCTTCCCGAACCAGGCCGCAGTTTTATTGTTTCGCTAAAAATTCCCATAACCATCGTTGGAAATGATTAAACACCACTGGTTTAAACGGATTCTGACGGTTGCCCTGCTTCTGCTTTTTCTGAGTCCTGTGCTCATGAAAACAGCCCATTTTTTGGGGGTTCACCATCCGCATCACCATTGGTTAAGCGAGCTTTCCTATGAAAATCATCATAACGATTGCCCTTATAAAACCTGGCATTTCTATCAGTTCATTCATAGTTGGTTTGCCCCTGATTTTAATGCCGGTCCCATTCTGATAGCTCTTATCAGGTTTCAGGATTCCCCTAAATTACTCAATAAAGAATTCAGCTGTTTTCGTCCACGCGGACCTCCACTTTTTGTTTTTCGAACTCATTACCATCTATCCAATTCACAATACTAATTTATAAAACCTTAAATACTAATAATATATGCAATACAATATAAAACTCATCATCCTAACGCTGCTCACTGCCGGAATACTTTTTTCCTGCAAGAAAGATGAAGAAACCATAGCAGCCCCATCCATAAGTGATTTTGAACTGGGATACGACAACAGCCAAATCTCTTATCTTGGTGCCGATTTGCACATGGAAGCCAATGTGGTGGCCGAAGGAAAAATAAATACCATCAGAGTCACCATTCATCCCGAAGGCGAAGAACATAAATCAACAGCCGAAGAAGGCTGGGAAATTGACACAACCTATTCCAGCTTTTATGGACTAAAAAATACCAACTTTCACGAGCATCTGGATATTCCAACTACCGCCGATACAGGTCATTATCATTTCCATTTTATTGTGATCGATTTGGAAGGAAACAGCACCGAAATGGAAAAAGAACTCCTTATAATGAAACCTGCCGACACCGAAGCTCCCGTTATCACAATCACTTCTCATCCTGAAGAAAATCAGACATTTAGCTCTGGCCAAACTATTACTATTTCTGGCTCTATCACAGATAATCTGGCTTTGGGTGGATTGTATGTGGGGCTGGTTCGCGTTGACCAAAACCTCAGTAATGCCGATGTTAGCTCCGCAAATACTATAACTTTACTCCATACTCACGAATTCGACTCGCAAACCCAGCATAGTTTCACGGCTCAGATAGTGGTGGGAGCTGCTCAGGACAATAATACAACTCCAAAAGACCTAACCGGAAATTTGGATGGTGGTGCCGCCTGGCAATCGGCTCAGTATTATCTGCTGGTAAAATCGCCCGATGCTTTTGGGGGTGGTACCGCCTTTTCGGAACATTATCTCATCAATCTAAATCTTTAGCAGCAACTCTCCGGTATCAGGACTCCCAAAAATCCTGATACCGGTTTCTTAAAACATCATATTTATAAATCATTTACTTTTGCAATTAATAAAAATATCCATGAAA
>DYSN01000167.1 GCA_020718205.1 Draconibacterium orientale | reverse complement strand
TCCTTCGCTAAAACTGTCCACTGGACACTTTTTTAACGCTCGACCCTCCACTAAAGGACAATGCGTTAAAAAAATGATTCGGTGAATCATTTTTAGCATTGGGCCAGATTGCAGGGAAGGCCGGATTAAGACCTGGATTGAAAGACTATGTTTATTAAATTTGTTTCTGGAAACCCTGCCCTACAAACTGGCTCCTTCGCTAAAACTGTCCACTGGACACTTTTTTAACGCTCGACCCTCCACTAAAACAAGGATTAAGACATGTCAGAACCATCATACGGTCTGACATGAATAGAGACAGAGAACCCAATAAATAATAAGCATCAACTGCTATACAATCAAATCACAACTGAAGTTGATGCCTTAAAACATTTTGAACGCAACAAATAGGGGCAGAAGCACTGGCGCTGAAAGCGAAACAAACAGCCTGCATTCTTGCGCTATCCCAGCTCCCTACCCTAAAACCCGCCTTCCAAAGCGGCTTCGAGCGAACGGGCGTGCGACAGGAAGGTTTCAGCATTCATCTCCTTGTAGAAAATCAAACCGTGGCTGCCTCGAATGCGGGGATGGTCGTTTTGGTAAAAATAGTTTTTACCCAGCAAAAGCTGTATCTGCTTGAGCTGGTCTATCCAAATCTGCTGCGTTAGGGTGCTGAACTTCCCGTCTAACTGATAACTGGGGAAACTGGCATCTACCTGACTTAGATAGCAGTTGCTGAAAGCATTCCCGAGCGACGACAGCGAATTGAGCGATACGGGCACAATCACATTGACCTCCGCCGCATGAAAACGATACCACACATTCCGGTAGCCCACAATCTTCAGCTGTGAAATATCGGTCTCCCGTCCCCACAGCCTAATGGCTTCGGCCAATGCCTGCAAAACCTTGTAATGGGTGTCGGGGCCACTGCCTTCAGGGTCTAAGGCCAAACTGATTACCGTGGGTCGAAATCGCCTGAACTCTTCGAGAATGGGCGTTACATCGCGGTTTCGCTGGGGCTGCTCCGTAAAGATATCGCCCTTGTAAAAACCCAGACGCAAATGCTTCACATTCTTCACCTGCACGCCAAAATGTGCCCACACCAATTCTTCTTCAAACTCCCGAATTCTGCCTTTCAGCTGCTGAATATCCACCGGATTTTTCTGCCCGTCGTAGCTCTGCTCCAGGGTATAAACGATGTCTTCTATTTTCTCCCGCAGCTCTTCTTTACTTTTGATGCCATAGAGCTCAACCATGTCGCGGATAATGCGGTGACTCAGCCCTCTCCTTCGCTCATGTGGCTCCCCCGATGCCACTTTATTCAGATAATGATACACATCCTTATCGCGTTTAAAGGCAAATCCTTTCTCGAAAAAATCGGGATAATTGAGCATTTGCACCTGTCCGGCATCCATAAATTCCAAACTATCTTTGAGTATGTCGATGATAAATCGGTTGGTTACTGCCGTGAATCCAGATGTTAATACGCTGAAGGTAAACTCGTTGGAACTCCCCCTGAGCTCGTGGCTGATACGGGGAAAAAGTCCCAGCATAATGTCGTCGTGGTGAGGTCCTGTGTGGTAATATCTTTGATTTTCATCGTTGCTTAGACCTTTGGCCAGCTTTTGTTTTATGGATTCAATGACAGATTGCACAGTATCTTCCGAAAGATTTGGAATTTGAGCGCACCATTTATCATCCTTCAAATCGCAGAGAGTCAGGTGATGGCCGTATATATTCTTTCTGACGCATAAATCTATAATAGCCCGTTCTGTTTTTTGGTGATTCCATTCGCTGCCGAGATAATAGTCTTCCACACTATCTTCCAAAGTAGCCGCGGCACTTTTGGTGATGTAGAAACGGGCATTCCTGAGTCCGTGAAGCACTGTGGCGGGATAGAGCACCGAGGCTTTTTCTTCGAGTGAGAGCTTCACAATGCCTGCTTTGGCTTCGCCGGCGGCAATGATAATGGCGGCTACATCCGGACGGAAGGTGATGGTTTTCAGCCCAATGGTGATGACCAATCTGTTGCGGCTCACTTCTATTCCGCCCAAATCGCCTGCGGCTACCGCCTGGGTTTCGAAATTGGTTTCGGTGAGTCGGGTGGTGGAGAAATGGTCGGACCCACGGGTATTGAATGCAATATGACCATCGGGGCCAATACCCCCCAAAAAGAAACCTATGCCGCCCATCTGACGGATTTTTTGCTCGTAATGCACACACCACTCGTCAATCTGGTGAATGGAGGTCTGTTGGCGGCGCTCCAATCCCGATTTGGCTTCGCGGTAGCGAAGACTCAAATCGACTTTAAAATCGGGGAAAATCTCGCGAAAACCGGCTCCACCAGCTAAGGGAATTTCCGCCGCATCGATGAGAAGCGCGAGCTTCGGATTCAGTCCAAAGCCTTTTATATAGTACTCTTTCACATACCAGGCAAAGCTGTTTTCCTGATGGGAATCGATGGGATAAAACTCGTCGATCTGAACAAATCTCAACCGGCTCAAATCGGGTTTTTGTTGGGTGGGAATTCCATACTTTTTGCAGAGATTCTTTATAGAATCGGTTTCCCATTCTGCCATGATTTTGCGCGTCCACTTGATAAAATGCTCCGGGGTTTTTCCGGTTGGCAGACTGATAACGCCTTCCGGATTCTCCAGCACCCACTCAATAAATCGCAATGCGATGAACAATCCCAGCCTGGGGAAATTATCGGCTGTGATATAGGGCATGCGCGTCCCCATTTTTTTCATCCCCGACAGTTTGAGCATCTGTTTTTCAACGGGGCTAAATCCTTCAGAATTGATCATAGCGAGAGTTTGTGTGTGTTTTGCAATGGCCAAAGGCCGATGGGCAAAGGTAAGGAGAAATGGGGGTTTATGGAATCCAAATTTTGCGGGATTTAGAATAAAAATTCCAAAAACAACCAATCTTTTCGGTGGGTTGAAATTAAAAAAGCCACTCCGGAAATCCCGTAATGGCTTTTTTTTAATTTGGGGAAATCTATTTTTTCGATTGTCCCATAATTTTTACTGTGGTTCCAGATCCGCCAACCAGAACAGTGGTCGATGTGATGTGGATTAGGAAATATTCACCGTTGTAACTGGTGGCCAATACTTTATCGTAAGAACCATTGGCATCTACTGAAATTTCAGCAAAGGTTTCCATATCGATTCCACTGGAAACTGCAGCTTCCAAAGCTTCAACAGTGGTGATGGAAGTCCAGGTGCTGCTTTCGAGTTTCACGAATTTGGTAGCGCCGTCTTTTTTAATCTGAGCGTTCACCGCTTTCAGATTGGCAGTCCATTTCAAACCAAAGGCAGTGAGACCCGTTCCGGCTGCTCCGCCAACTCTTTCCCAGGTGAAATCGGTAGCTGAACCCAAAGCAGTGGTATTGGGAACTGCGGTAATGGTTAAGGAGATGTTGTTGGTTTCTCCGTCTTTATCAGTTACCACAAATTTGATAACGGCATCACCTGCGTTGTCCATACGGAAAGCATAGTCCACATTATAACTGGTAGCGCTAAAAACTGAGTCAGCTTCCAGAACGACGGAGTTATTGGCTGTTACTGTGTATTTTACAGAAGTCAGTTTTTCGCCAGAGCTTGAATTGGCAGAAGCGGTTATACCAATTACAAATTCTTCGCCAACAGTAACATTGGCACTTGCGCTGATGTAGGATCCTCCACCTTTAAAATTGATATTGGGGCTTTTGTCAACTGTTGAGTCTTCGTCTTTGCTGCAAGAGGTTAAAACGAGGCCTAAAGCGACCATGTATAACATAATGAATTTAAACTTTTTCATGCGTGTTGATTTTTTAGATTAATTAACTTGATTGTTACAAATGTTTTGATTTTTAATAGATGAACTTCTGCAAATGATTGTTTTTAAAACACTTGCCTTTAGTTTGGTCTTTGAAAATTATTTGAAAATCTGTTTGTCAGATTTCTGCGAATATAGAACAATAATTTTGCCAAAAAATCAAAAAAAACAAAAAAATAATGAAGATTTTAGATGCTTTTGGATGCCATTATCGAATGATAATCACCCATTTTCCCAACCTTGAAAAATCAAATCGAATTGTGATTTGTGGTTTGTGGGGAATTTTATATTCAACCAATATTTAGTCCCCAGATTTTCGGGGCAAGCTCTCCGGGACTATTAGTAGAATATAAGATTCTTGTCCCTAAGTTATTTCGCGGGACGAAACCACGACCAACTCCAGGGTTCTATGTGTCTTTTAGCTTGTTTCTCCCTATTTTTTCCTTGACAGAAAACAACAATAACTCAAGGCCTGCCCACGATGTTTCAGCTGGGAAATCAGTTTATTGTTTAAAGAGATTTCTCCTCCATTTCATTCCGTCGAAATGACTCATAACTATTGTCATAAACAAAAAAAAGGGCGAACAAACACCTTGAAAATTATTATTGCTTTTGTGCGCCATTTTTTTTATAAAAACCATACAATCAGGTCTTTTCGATGGAGTCGAACTTGTGAGACGACTGAGAAATCCCTATCGGAATTAGGCTTAGGTTGGTTTTCATAACGTGCCAGGCAAAGGCCTGCCCTCGGTGTTTCAAATCGAAAATCTGTGTTTCATTTATAAATGAGTCCGGTCTAAAAAGGTCGTAAAAGTATATTGAAATTCACAATTCATTGT
>DYSN01000012.1 GCA_020718205.1 Draconibacterium orientale | reverse complement strand
CTATTTTATTTTCCTCCTACTCGATTTTTGTGTAGAGTGTGCAATAGTAAGGGCATAAAAAAACCACTCAATGCTGAGTGGTTTTTTAGTATGTTTTCAATTGAAAGCTAAGCTACAGTGAATCTAAGGAAATTACAGATTTTCAGGTCTTTGTCTAATTGTTTAACGTAGGTTTCCACATCAATTTTAGAGTCTTTGATAAAATCCTGACTTACCAGAGTATTGTCTTTAAAGAATTTGTTCAACTTACCGGCAGAAATTTTTTCCACCATATTTTCAGGTTTTCCTTCCTGGCGGATTAAGTCTTTGGCAATTTCCAATTCTTTTTCGATTACTTCCTGAGAAACGCTATCTTTATTAAGAGCTACAGGGTTCATTGCTGCAACCTGCATCGCGATGTCTTTACTAACTTCATCAACTCCGGTAATGTTTTTGTTTAATTCGACCAAAGTAGCGAGGCGGTTTCCGGGATGAATATAGGGTTTAACCCAGGAACCGGCCAAACAGCCATATTTTCCAATTTCTATTTTCTCGCCAATTTTGCCCACTTGTTCGGTTACCAAATCCTGTACGCTTACTCCGCCAATTTGAAGAGCTAAAACATCATCAATTGTTTTGGCTTTGTTTTCGATTGCGGCATCAAGAATGGTGTAGGTGAATTGTACAAAATCTTCGTTTTTAGCAACGAAATCAGTTTCGCAGTTTAAGATGATAACAGCACCAAAGCTATTATCAGCATTTACTTTAGAAATAACTACTCCTTCCGAAGCATCACGTTCAGAGCGATTTGCAGCAACTTTTTGACCTTTTTTTCTTAAATAGTCGATGGCTTTTTCGAAATCGCCATCACTTTCAACCAGTGCCTTTTTGCAATCCATCATTCCGGCTCCGGTTTTTTTTCTTAGCTCATTTACATCTGCAGCTGTTATATTTGCCATTGTAATATGTTTTGATATTAATATTTTAACGATTAATCTTCACCTTTTTTGGCAAGTCTTTTTCTTGGTTTCTTTTCAAGAATTACGCCATCTACCTCATCTTCATCAACTAATTCAGTCAATTTTGATTTTTGTTCTCTCGATTTTGGTTGGTTTGCAAGAGCGGCTTTCTCTTCGGCCTGAATTCTGTCTTTTTCAATCTTTCTTTCGGAAAGGCCTTCTTCAACATGTTTAACCAGATATTCGAGAATAACGGAAATAGATTTTGATGCATCGTCGTTTCCGGGAATTGGGAAATCGATGAGGTTAGGGTCGGTATTTGTATCAACAATAGCGAAAGTGGGTATGTTCAATTTTCTGGCTTCGGCCACAGCAATATGTTCTTTGTTGATATCAACTATAAAAATAGCAGAGGGAAGTTTGTTTAGGTCAGCAATAGAGCCAAAGTTTTTTTCGAGCTTTTCTCTTTCGCGGCTTATTTGAAGTCTTTCTCTTTTGGAGAGGTTGTTGTAATGTGGAGTAGAAGTTAACTTATCAATTGAAGCCATTTTCTTAACAGCTTTTCTGATGGTAACAAAGTTAGTTAGCATACCGCCGGGCCAACGTTCTGTAACATATGGCATATTGGTTTTTTTAACTAATTCGGCAACAATTTCTTTAGCTTGTTTTTTGGTGGCAACAAAGAGAATTCTTTTACCGCTCATCACAATTTGTTTCATAGCCTGTGCGGCTTCTTCAAGTTTTGCCTGAGTTTTGTAAAGGTCGATGATGTGGATTCCGTTTTTCTCCATAAAAATATAGGGAGCCATATTTGGATTCCATTTTCTTCTGAGGTGTCCGAAATGAACACCAGCATCTAATAACTGATCAAATGATACTTTTTCCATTTTTTACTTTTGTTTACATTCTTTAATATGCAATTGTCAAGTAGCCCGCAGAGCGGAGTCTCAGCAATTTAGATACTAAACAATTATTAATACTAATTTTAACGTTTACTGAATTGGAATTTCTTGCGTGCTTTTGGCTGGCCGGGCTTTTTACGCTCAACCATACGTGGGTCACGGGTCATGAGGCTTTTGGCTTTCAGTTTAGGGCGATTTAACTCGTCAACTTTTACCAAAGCTCTTGAAATACCTAACCTAAGAGCTTCAGCCTGACCATTAATCCCGCCGCCATCAAGATTGGCTACCACGTCGAACTTTGCAGCAGTCTCGGTTAATTCAAGTGCCTGACGAACAACATATTGCAATATTCCGGTTGGGAAATACTCAGTATAATCTCTTTTGTTTACAGTAATCTGGCCGTTACCCTCTTTTAGATAAACACGGGCAATGGCTTTTTTTCTTCTACCTAGGGCATTAATAATTTCCATCGTTATAAAATTTCATTTAAATTAATAGCTCTGGGATTCTGGCCTGCGTGAGGGTGTTCGTTGCCGGCATAAACATACAGGTTTCTGTATTGTTGTGCCCCCAGTTTATTTTTCATTAACATGCCTTTTACGGCTTTTTCAACCATGAAAAACGGCTTTTTTGCCATCATTTCTTTGGCCTGGATAGAAGTTTGACCCCCTGGATAGCCGGAGTGGCGAACATAGTGTTTTTGTTCCCATTTATTGCCATTTAAGGTGATCTTGTCGGCATTGATAACAACAATGTTATCGCCACAATCAACGTGAGGAGTGTAATTTACTTTGTGTTTACCTTTAAGAAGATAGGCTACTTTTGAAGCCAGACGTCCTAAAACCTCATTTTCAGCATCAACAAGAAGCCATTCTTTTGTAACGGTTTCGCTGTTTGCGTTTACTGTTTTGTAACTTAATGTATTCATTTACAATTTTTTTGCTTTATTGAACATATCCATTTTAAAAACGGGCTGCAAAAATAGAAACATTTTTGTTAAAAACAAACGCATTTGTGCATATTGGCGTTGGGGAGAAGCAAATCCAACACAATGCCCAAAATAAATGTTCTAATTTCGTACCTTGATAAAACAGTTTAGTTCAGATTTCTAATTAATAATTTTAACAAATTAATAATCAGGGGAAGTTGTTGTACTAAGGGCGGCAAAAGTACAGTTTATTTTTTAACAAAAAAATTGTTCATAAAAATTTAATCATCAATTTTTTCGAAGAGGCCATAGCGTATTGGATTGGCCGGTTGGCGGTATATCCGGATGTTTTCTATTTTAAAAGAATCATGGTTTTTATTCCAAAAATAGGTGGTGAAAATATAGTTATTCCAGTCTTTGGGCTTTATAAGGATTCTTGTATCCAGACTATGGAAAGTAGTATAGATCGGGTTTTTACCAGATGGGGTGATTTGTGTGGGTTTTCCGCGCCAGATTTCTGGCAGACTGTCTGCTTTAAATTGGCAAACCCAGGTAGCATTTAGTTGGTTTGTATCGCTCGAAATTTGGGCTACCAAATCTATTATTTCACCATGTTTAAATCCCAGCAGAGCAAGCGAATCTTTAAAAGTAAATCCCCATTCCTGATTCTCTTTAAATTCGAAGCATTTTACTCCGGATTGACTCTCAACTATTCGATTGGGTGCGGCATTTAAACCCTTTATTTTCTTGTCGAAATCAATCACTAAATGAGGCTTTCGGCGGAGGCTTGAATCGCTTTCTATCCGACTCCACAGATAGTGTTCGCTGGTATAGGCATTTTTAGAAAGGATAAGAAAAGGGAAATGCGATTCGATAATAGCAACAAATTCGGGTGGTAAGGCGCTGCTTAACACATAATTTTCCTTGATTTGGCTCACCAGGTTGTCGAATTTCCTAAAGTCATAATTCTGATTATAGACACTCAGAAACGAAGATTTGTCGAGCCTGTATTTGTTGCAGTAATAGAACTGATACTCTGGAATGCTATTGTAAATGGCAAATGTTTGCCTGTTTTTATCGTTCTGTTCATGAATTATTGATGCGGTAACTTCGAACGGTTGAGATATCATTATAGTATAATGCTGCCTAACCACAATGAGCTGGTATATATTCAACGCTATTATTAACACTAAGGTCGGAAAGAACATATATGGGTTCATTTTTTCGATTCGCGATCCTATCAGGAGAAATAGATAGGGAAAGCTAAAAATCAGAACAGAATACTGAATAACAGGGTTGATGTAGATACTGTAATACAATCCAATGGCTAAGGGGAGGGAAAACCACAAAATTAAAACTAAGGTTTTGGCCATTCGTTTTTCTATGGAATCTCTTTGGGCAAATACAGAGTAGGCAAGAAAAGCAAGAGATAGCAGCATTACGGGGATAGAATATTGAAATGCCCAATAAATGAGCTGCCAGGTAAAATCGGGGGATGGTTTGCTTAACCAGTTTCCTTCGCCCCCAATGCCTCCAATTTGGAGTTGTGCGAAGAAAATGGGTAAATGCGGAATATAAATAATAAAAATTCCAACTCCGGCCAGTATGTAGTATTTCAGTTGTTCGCGAGGAATTAAGAACAGGCCTGTAAGACCGGCAATGGCTGCAAAGAGCAGGCTAAAATGGTGATTATAGGCAGCAAGTGCAGAAAATAAAACATAGAGCACCAGGTCTTTAATTCCAAATCCCCGAAAGAAATATTTACTCCAGAACAGAGCCATGAGAAGGGTTAGAAACAATCCGCTTCCGTAGGGTCTTGCTATGGTTCCGTAAAGGATAAAGAATTGTTGGGTTGCCAATAAGGATGCCGCAAAAAGTCCGCTTTTTTCACCAAACCAAATGGAGCCTATTCTATAAAGAATATAAACCGATGACACTGACATGAGAGCAAAGGGAAGCTTTACCACCCATTCTTTATCGCCAAAGAGCATAGTCCAATGATAGAGGAAAACCTGAACCCCGGCGGGGTGGCCATCGGGCTTAATGCCTTTTTCGATGAGTTCGTTTAATGAAGGGAAGTGAAGCCGATGCCAGGCACTCATTTCGTCCCACATAAAAGGCAAATCGAAAAAGTGGAGGAACCTAAGGAAAACGGCAATAATTAAGATAAAAATGATAAAAACCAGGTTGATATTATCTTTTTTCCACATGCCATTTATATTAGTTTCCCAAAAATTGGGGGATGAAAATTGGAATTTCTTATTTTAATACCAGCGATGAACTACCAATTTCTTCTCCATTGGCAAATACAGTAATGGTGTAGATTCCTTCGAGCATTTCTATATTTTCGTATTTCTTGAGCCATTTAGAGCAAAGCACCCTGGCTTCGTTATCGTAATCTACTTTTTCGAAAATTGAATATTGAATTTTTTCGCCTTTGTAGTCAAAAACATATTCTTCGGCTATGCCAGGGGTCAGGATTTTATTGTCGGGACGGGCAATACGAATATAAATTTCTACCTGGCCGGGTTCAACAACTCTGTTTTCGCCCAAGGTAAAACAAACCTCAATCAGATTGGTTCTGCGGGCTTTATCGGTAGGTTTTTCGTTGCCGGTTTTCTTTAAATAAATGGCTTTGGCCGAAATATTATAGGCCTTCAAAACCTGTGCATTTTCTATTTTATCGGTCAGTTGCGCTTTTTCTTTTTTTAGATTCTGAGTGATGGCTTTTTCTTCGTTATAGCGGGCTTTGATTTCTTTGTTTTCTTCAACAAGCTCGTTATTGACAGTGTATAATGAATCCATTTGATGAACATAGGTCTTGGCAACTTCTCTCAGTTTATCTAATTTTTTCTTCACACTGTAGTACTCCCATTTATAATTAAGGAGCTCTTTAATTTCGGTAGCGTTGGCAATTATGAGGCTGTCTTTTATGGTGAGGCTGTCGCTCAGTTTTCCATATTCAATTTTAATGTCTTCGTGTTCTCTCATCAGACTATCGAGTTCGTTTTGAAGCTCAAGTTTCATGGCTTCCTTTTCATCTGATAGCTGCTCGTATTCTGCTTTTAGTGAGCTATTATTCCACGCAAAATATCCGGCGGCAACAACTGCCAGAACGATAATAATGATCCATACAATTTTACCATTCCCGCCATTTGGTTTTTCAAAGCTTTGTGTTTCCATATTGTATTTTATTTTTTTGTATAACTAATTTACATCCTAATTATTTTGCAAAGATACATTCGCAAAAACAAACATATTAAAAATCTCTTATTCCGACCCAATTCTTAAACCACTATCCAACAAAATCCGGTAGGTCAGAATGATAATGATTGTTATGAAGATGGTATTTATTGAAAGTTTGATTTTTCGGGGCTCTTCGTCATAATAAAACTCCTGATAGTATTTATTGATGAGCATAGATGGTAAAACCATGAGAATCATGTACATGTTTACCATGGTGGTATAGGCCTGGCTTTCGGGTTGGGTAACAGCCCAAACAATAAAATTTCCCAGTAAAAATGGCAAAAATACCTGGCTAAAAATAAAGACAGGTCGGTTATGCGGTTTGGAAAAGTTATAATAGGAATTCCCCGACATTATCCAGTATTTTGTCGAAACAGTTCCTATTATAATTGAAAGCAAAAGCATGAGCAACGACATGACCAATTTCCCGGTATCGGAATAATAAAGATACATGATTACATAGCCAAATCCCTTTCCAATGAGGTTTCCTACAAAAGTTCCACCCACAATTTTATTTAATCCATGAAAAACTGTCCAGAGCAGGAAGGTTTTCAAGATGCCCGTTTCCAGATAAACAAATCCGTAAATGATTATGCAAAGAATGGCAATAAGGAGTGCTGTTACAGGTCCTGCGGCAAAAATAGTTTTAATGCTATCACCATACCAGGCATCGTAATCTACAAGATATTCTACTTTGTAATAATAAACAATGGTTTGATAATCAAAAAGAATAGCAGAAGTTGCCATGCTTAAATTGGAAATAAATTCTATAAAGAAATAGCTCAACAGGAAAAACATCAGCGAATTTGTGGTGATAATGAGTTGGTTGGGCGACCAGGCTGACTTTAACACCGAAGGAGCATTGCTCTTTTTGCGCTTTGGAAGCCCTTTTCCGCTGATAAAATTTCGGAAGATTTTGCTGTATTTATACCAAAGGAATCTATAAATTCTCTTTCTGCGATAAACAGCAAACTCCTGTTCTTTTTGTATTTTGTTGAAAAATGCTTCCTTGCGTTTGTTGGTTTTTGAAGGACGAAACAAGCTTTTAATCCATACTTTGGCAATTCTATGCCTTCTTCGGTTTTTCCAGGCTTTTATTCGTTCCTGCTCCAGCTTTGATTTAGATAAAGCTGTATTGTGTTTCGTGAATTTAAAAATGCTTTTGACAATGACTTTAATTTTGCGCCATTGTTTTCGGCGGATAAATTTTTTTTCTCTTCGTTTGTTTTCCTGTTCCTGGTTTTTTTTGGCGCGTTGTTCCTGTTTCTTTTTTCTTTGTATTCGTCGCAAGAACCAAAATATTCGCCACAATCGTTTATACCAGGGATATTCAATTTTGCCCGATTTGGCAAATAACGAGTTAATTGCATTGTCCGAAAAAGACAGCGACAGCAGTAAAACTGTTGAATATGAGAGTTTTTCTATGATCAAATTAATGTTTTAAAAAAAGCCCGTAAGGCGTTCTTACGAGCTTTTGGGAAAATAGTTCCTTAAAAAATGGCTCTTATGCAGTCATTTCCTTGAATTCGCTGTCGTATTTGCCGGTTTCCAGCTTTTCTTTCACCTTTTTAAACGATTCGATGGTGTAGTTTACATCTTCTAATGTATGAACAGCCGTTGGAATAATTCTTAGCAAAATGATTCCTTTTGGGATAACGGGATAGGA
Source organism: Draconibacterium orientale (assembly GCA_020718205.1). Taxonomy (GTDB): domain Bacteria; phylum Bacteroidota; class Bacteroidia; order Bacteroidales; family UBA12170; genus UBA12170. The sequence continues at coordinate 44,669 of DYSN01000012.1, read as the reverse complement.
AACGATGGAGCAAAAAATACCGAAGTTTTCGCGCATGTCGTAGGTAACCTGAGTAGCCTGAGAAACTCCGCCTTGCAGAATCACTGGTGTTACAGGCGATTCAGTTCCGCCAATATTGAAACCATTTTCCTTGAGGCCTTTTTGCAGTGCATTCACAATAACCCATAGTTTGTTTTTGTATTCCTGCGATTCTCTAATCATGCTCAAGCGTTTTAAAGCTCCGATGACCATAGGCATGGGTAGTGATTTTGCAAAAATTTGGGAGCGCATATTGTATTTCAAATATTTAATTACCTGTGGGTTGCTGGCTACGAAGCCGCCTATGCCAGCCATAGATTTGGCAAAAGTGCCAAAATAAATGTCAATTTCGTTCTGAACCCCCAGATGTTCGCCAGTTCCGGCACCAGTTTTACCCATGGTTCCAAATCCGTGGGCATCGTCGACCAGCAGGCGGAAGTTGAATTTCTTTTTGAGGTCGGCTATTTCTTTCAATTTTCCTAAATCGCCGGCCATTCCGTACACACCTTCGGTAATAACCAAAATTGCTCCTCCGGTTTGTTCCACAATAGTGGTTGCACGCTGAAGTTGTTTTTCGAGGTTTTCAATATTATTGTGGGGATAAACAAATCGTTTTCCAATATGCAGGCGCATACCATCGAGAATGCAGGCGTGAGCTTCGCTGTCGTAAACTATCACATCGTGGCGGTCTACTAATGTATCGATGATGGAAACCATGCCCTGATAGCCATAATTGAGAAGATAAGCAGACTCTTTGCTAACGAAAGCAGCGAGTTCATTTTCAAGTTGTTCGTGATATTTTGTTTGTCCCGACATCATTCTGGCACCCATGGGATAAGCCATTCCCCAATCCGCTGCTGCCTGCGCATCTGCTTTTCGAACTTCGGGATGATTGGCCAAGCCCAGGTAATTATTTAGGCTCCAAACCAGAACTTCCTTGCCCCGAAAAGTCATTTTGTTCGACAGTTCACCTTCGAGTTTGGGGAACATATAATAACCCTCAGCCTGATCGGCATATTGGCCTAAAGGACCAAGTTTTAAAGTTGTTTTTTCGAATAAATCCATTTTTTATGGTTGTTTTAAAGATGGGCAAAATTAAAAAAAAGTAAGTCAACATTACTTATCAAAATCTTTAAAATGGTTAAATGCCATTGGTATATAAAATGGGTTGTTCTAATGTGGGTTGAAAGGGATAGGTGGTGCATCATCCCGAAAATCATCGAATTTTTTGATATTGATTTTAAAGATGAAGATTTTAGTTCGGTAATAATTTGGGATATCGTTCTGAATGCCCGGTAAACCCGATTTTAAAATCCGCTATTTTTGCGTCAAAACAGACCCAATGAAAAGGATTCAACAAATATTATTCCTTGCAACGCTTACGCTGCTCATTTCGTGCAGTGCCCCCAAACCGGTGGCTCAATATAATCAATTGGCTAATAATGCTTTCGATTCGGGATATTATCAAAAAGCCATCAGTTATTACGACCAGTTTATTTATGAAGAAAAGCTCAAGGGAAACATCATTACACCGGATGTGTTTGTAAAATTGGCTCAGTCGTATTATGCCATAGGACAGATAAATACAGCGGTTTTACAATATGAAAAGGCCAAAGACATGGGTTATGAAAGTCCCGAAATGTATAGGGTACTTAGCAGGTGGTATGCAGAAACTGACAATCTGAGCAGGGAACTTTCGGCACTCGAAGCATACGATAGGCTTACTCGTAAGGATTTGGATAGTCTGGAAATGAAAAACCGGCTTTTTAATGTCTACATAAAAAGTGAAAACCGGGAAAAGGCGAAAGTTGTTTGGCCTCAATTAAGCAGGGAATTTAAAGCAAGCGAGGAAAATTTGAATAAGTTTTTTGTGTTGAATAAAACTTTGACAAATGACCAGGAATGCGATGAAATAGCTGAGAAATTAATACTTCTCAATCAATCCAATGCGGTAGCGCTTGAATGGTTGGCGAAAAAATACTACAATGCAGCCGAAGACAGATACCAAAAGTCGATGGCCAATTACAACTCGAACAAAACCAATTCCCAATACAAAATTCTTTTAAAGGAGCTCGACCAAAGCACGGCAGATTTCAAGGTTTCGTTGAAATATTTCGACAAGCTATGGAATATGGAAAATGGCAAAAAATATGCGGCCTATCTTGCCAATATTTACGCGCGATTTGATGATAAAGCCAAATCGGATTATTTTAAATCTTTGGTACAATAGCTTCCCATCGTTTATTTAACGAGCCAGGGGGCTTTAAAATCATCTGGTCTTTTAATTTGGACTGGGGATTTGGGAGTAAATTCAATATCAATTTTCTCTATTTTCCGCTTGTCTATTTTGTACAAGAGCGATTGATATGGTTCGAAATCCAATACTAATTTGAGAGCCAGGTAATTATAGAAAACCGTTACGGGGATAGATTTTGTTTCCTCGTTAAATGATTGACCCATCTCCAATGGAAATTTTAAATTCGATGAATTGGGATTGGCAAAGAAAATATACATGGTTTTATCTGATATTCTAACCCAGTGTTCTACTGGTATTTGCGATATAATTAGGGGTTGAAGAAATTTTCCTTCCGGAATTTTTTTGTAAACCTTTTTGCCTCGCGACAGCAGATAGACCAGTTTGTCATAATCAGCATGTTTTTTAATGCCAGGCTCTGTGGGAAGTTGTTTAAGAATGATATTCAAACCTTTGTTGGCCAATCGAACCATGTCGCTCAGCGATTCGTAGTCGATATATTGAGCGTCCACATAAAGAGCTTTAAATGTTGCATCTCCCACTCTAAGTCTGTTTCTTGTAAAGTCTGCTTTTCGCAGGAATTCGCCATTAATCCAGGCCGGGCACATGCCGCCGAGTTCTTTTGGGAATTTGTTATAACGCATTTCATAAAAACCCCAGGCCCATTTGAATTGGTCTTCTTCGGGCATTACACCCGCCATCCAGGCATCTTCGGTGGGCAGATAAACAGCAATATCTGTATATGTTTTTCCAAGGCTCATGTAGTCAGAGACCCTTTCGAGATAGTTATTAAACTCTGTAAATTCAGTGGCCATAGGGCTTATGGAGCCAATATGCGTGGTGGCGTAAAAATTTACCGAATCGGATTGTGCCTCATTATGTGGTTTTCCATGCCAAACGAAATGGTTAATTCCATTGGCAAAAAGCGCATCAGCAACCAATTTTAAATCGGCAGTTTGTTCCTTACGCATATAATCGCGGGGCCAGCCATAGATGCAGGTAAAGGCTTCGGCGGAGGTGTATTTTTTTCGGGAGAGTAGAGAAGCTGAAGAAGGGAGGGCACAAAACTCGGGCTCGAAAAGCATGGATTCGCCTTCCGGAATGTCCAGCAGGGCATAGCCCGAAATGAGATCGCAGGGAGCTCCGGAAACCTGACCTCGTGACAGAACGCCCGCTGAGTTAAGAGTGGAGTCGAATTGGGCATAAAATCTCAGCACTTTTTGTGACAGGAGTTTGGAATAGTCGTAAAGCTGATGAGCGTTTTTGGGGTTATAGATGGAATCCATGAAAGGAGAAATGTTGTAACCATAAGCCTTCTGGAAATCATCTTCGAATGAATTGCTCCACAGACGGTCGGTTTCTACCTCCCAGCTGTCGATAAACCAGGCCTGAGGATGGTTTAGTTTGGGTTTTGGAAATGCATTGGTCAGGCGAGAGAAGTAAGGTAAATAGTTCGAAGGCGTGATATGGTCAACAACGAACCCTTTTTTGGGGTGTTCCCAGGAATATTTGATTTCCTGCCGCCAGGTGGAGTCGCCAAATTTTTGAGAAGCCTGGTCAAAACTAACTTTACTGTCGCCGAAAGGCCAAAGGGAGCCAAAGGTCATGTCGCAGCCGAGTCCAATACTGTCGGCATATTGTATGGTGAAGCTCACAATTTCCTGCCACTCAGCGCTGAGCCATTCCTGACGAGGCGTATAGCTTGTATCGGCTGCATTGAACCTGTTCAACGGATAAACCCAAGCCAGTTCCACACCCCCAAAGCCATTGTTTTTGAGCCAATCGAGATTATAGGCTACATCTTGCTTCTGAATTTCGGAAGCAAACCACCAATAACGTGCATAGGGTTTTGGTGAAAGTGAAAAATTTGAAGTGGCCTGATTTACAGAATTTTGAGAATAGATTTCCGTATTAATTGTGACAATAAATGCCGCTATGGTAAGTAAAAATAAAGGCTTCATATCTTTTTATTCATGAAGTTGTAAAGGTTATCATTTTTTCGACTCCGCCGTAAGTTTAAATTAGATTTATGGATTAAACTCTATTTATTTCACCGATAATGGCTCATAGACAACCATGTTAAAATCTTTGATGTAATTCTGAAACCGTTCCAAAGCAAATCGTCTTTTGGGGCAAGCCGCTACAGAAAGATTGATGTAAGTGTAATAGTTTTGGTACCTGAACGTTCATGGGTTTGTTATTCATATAAATTTGTTGTAAAAAAAATACCGGATGAAAAATAAAATATTGCTTTTGGCTTTTGCCATTTTAGCCTTTGGAATGACCAGTTGTATTGATTTGGTTGAGGAGGTAAACATTAATAAAAACCTTTCGGGCAGTTATGAAATGAGATTGGAAACTGCGGGACTTGGCGCTCTGATGGGTCAAATGGGCAATATGCCCGAGATTCCGGGGATGAAAGAGATGGATCAGAAAATCCAGTTGCTGAAAAGTCAGCCGGGAATCTCAAATGTAAAAAATAATATTAAGGTCAAGGACATGAAATTTCAGATTGCTTTCGATTTTGCCGATCCGCGGTCATTGAACAATGCACTTTACACCATAGCCGGAATCAAGCCAAGTATATTTGTAAAGAAGTTTTTGAAAATTAAGGACAATAAAATTGTAAGACCCAATTTGAGCCCCTATTTGCAGAAACTCATTGAGGAACAAAATCTGTCGGGGGAGCTTCCTTCGGACGATTTGTTAGACTATATCAACTATAAATTTATCGTGAATACCCCATCGCCCGTAGAATCTGTAACCAGCGACAGGGCTATGATTCAGGATGGTAAAATGAAGGTAATCACCAGCTATAGTTTCAGAGAGTTGCTAATAGAAGAAAACAACGTTTACTTGCGGATCAACATGTAAGAAAAGGTATCAAAATATAAAAAGCAGGAACTTAAGAATTCCTGCTTTTTTTTGGTGTTATATTTTGGAATTATTTAGCCACATCGAGACTGGAAGGTGCCGACATATGACCTTGAACCAATTTCCAGGCACCCTCGCTGTTTTTAATAAAAACCCCTGTAAATCTGATACCTTCAATACTCATAGCGTGATCTTTATAAATAAAATTGTAGTTGAGTTCTTCGAAAAACCAGGCAGTTCCACCATCTTTGCTAATCCATATATTTTGGTCGGTGATAGAAATTAGAGTCTCGTTGAGTTTGGAAAATTGCCCTTGAATGGCATCTTTGATTGCGGTCCAGCCCATCAGTTTCTCGTTGTTTTCGGTTCCAATGAGCATGGTTTCTTCTTTGGGGCACCATATTTTTTCCACCAGCGACATATTTCCTGTTTCGGTGGAATTTGCCAGCTGATCGAGCAATTCGGAGATATTGGCTTTGGCCTTTTCGTTTTCAACAGCCATTTCGGCTTCGGAATGAGTGTTTGTTTGCGGGCTTTGAGTGCATGCGCTTAGGGCAGCAAGGCCAGCGATAATGAAATAAAAAAACAGCTTTTTCATAACCTTGTTTTTATGGTTTTTTCTTGCTTAAAAATAAATAAAAATTTGCCGGTAAATTTTTATTTAACGTTAAATTTTGAACAGATAAAACCCGATTTTTGCCACAGATTTCCGGTTGGAACCGCATAGACAAAGTACGCTATCATTCCGGTTGTTTTGCTACAGGTTTTTTGATAAATAGAATTATAAATAATTGTCAATCAGTGGATATGTGACGATTGTGTTTTGAGTAGAAATTGATTGTTATGAAAATAGATTTGAATTTTTTTCAACAATTGTTCATGTAGAATGATTAACAAAGCACCGTTAACTTAAATATGCAGGCCATGGTTAAAATTGAACCGGACTATCTTATTTTTGAATTGAATTATGGCAAAAATCAAGAATAATTATTCAGACCGCAAAATAGTGGTAATAGGGATTATAGCTGTATTTGGCTTTATTATCCTGGCACGTCTTTTTTATATACAGATTATAGAGGAGAAATACGCTTTATCGGCTGAAAGTAATGCTATTAGAAAGAATACAGTATATCCTGCCCGGGGTGTAATTTTTGACAGAAACGGTAAAATTATGGTTGCCAACGATGCAGCCTACGATATAATGGTCATTCCCAAGCAGGTGGAAAGACTCGACACAACCCGGTTTTGTCAGCTTTTGAAAATTACCGGGGCCGAATTTAACTCCAGAATGGACAAAGCTAAAAATCATAGCCGATATAAAGCTTCGTTGTTTTTGGGTCAGATACCTCAAGTAGATTTTGCCTATATGCAGGAAATCATTTACGAATACAAGGGCTTTTTTGTAACCGAGCGTACCCTTCGGCGTTATCCCTATCATTCGGGAGCTTTGAATTTGGGCGATGTGGGAGAGGTAAGCCCCCGAGATATGGAGAAAGACCCTTACTATAAAATGGGCGATTATATTGGGAAAAGCGGAATCGAAAAATTTTATGATAAAGAACTTAGGGGAATCAAAGGCGTGAAGTTTGAGTTGGTCGATGTGTTGAACCGCCCCAAGGGAAAGTATAAAGAAGGAAAATTCGATACCATTGCTGTGAATGGCCAAAGTCTTTATACCAGTTTAGATGCTGTATTACAGACCTATGGAGAAAAACTAATGAAGAATAAGCTTGGAAGCATTGTAGCCATAGAACCTTCCACCGGCGAAATTTTAACCTTGGTTTCCAGCCCAGCCTACGACCCGGATTTATTGGTTGGTTTTAGCCGGGGGAAGAATTTCAACAAGTTAGTCAACGATAGTTTAAAACCACTCTATAACAGGGCTTTAATGGCTTCCTATCCTCCCGGATCTACTTTTAAACTTGTAAATGCTCTTGTAGCTTTGGATATGAATGCGGTGAGTATTGGCACCACATTTAGCTGTTCGGGCAAGGGAGCAACTCCCATTAAATGCTCCCACAGTCATGCGTCGCCATTAGCCATGATTTATGGAATACAGCAAAGCTGCAATCCCTATTTCTGGGGGGTTTTCCGCACAACACTTGGAAGTCAGGGGAGCACTAAAAAAGCCTATGAAATGTGGTACAAAAAGGTAAAAACATTTGGTCTGGGAGAAAAGTTTAATACCGATTTGATGTTTGAAAAAGCGGGAATGGTTCCCTCTCGTGAGTATTACGATAAGGTGTATGCAGGTTCGTGGAATGCAATGACAGTGAGATCGTTGAGCATAGGACAGGGGGAATTGCTCATCACTCCGCTTCAAATGGCCAATGTGGTGGCTACCATAGCCAACCGGGGCTTTTATTACTCACCTCACCTTGTGAGAGCCATTGGAGCCCCCGAGAATGTTATTTCGGAGTTTCGCGAGAAACATGTAGTTGATGTAGCAGCGCATCATTTCGACCCCATTATTGAGGGCATGCAGAAAGTGGTAGGCGAAGGAGGAACAGCCCGCCGGGCTGCCATGGACAGCATTGTAATTTGTGGCAAAACCGGAACTGTGCAAAATCCTCATGGCAAGGATCATAGCATTTTTATTGCTTTTGCACCCAAAGACAACCCTAAAATTGCAATTGCTGTGGTAGTAGAAAACTCAGGGGATTTTGGAGGAACCTGGGCAGCTCCAATTGCCAGTTTAATGATAGAGATGTATTTGAACCGGAAAGTGATTCGATATGAGAAAGAGCAAGGAATATTAGAGGCTGATTTAATCAGTCCATAGGGTATCCGGTTTTTACACGAAACAAAATATGAGAGAAAAGAACAATATATTTAAACATTTGGATTGGTGGTTGGCAGGCAGCTATATAGCACTTGTGGTTATGGGTTTGCTGAGTGTTTATGCCGCAGTTTTTGACCCCGATCATGCCGATATTTTCGACATGAGTCAGCGCTACGGAAAGCAGGTGATTTGGATGGGAACCTCCTTATTTCTGATTTTTGTTATCCTGATGATTGATATGAAGTTCTTTACCAGTTTTGCCTATTATATTTATGGGCTTTGGCTCATACTTCTGTTGATTGTACTGGTGTTTGGTACTGTGGTTGCAGGTTCACAAAGCTGGATAGAAATGGGTGGATTCAGGTTTCAGCCATCGGAGTTTGCCAAGTTTGCTACGGGATTGGCTTTAGCTAAATACTTAAGCGATATTCAGTTAGACTTAAAAGAACCCAAACAATTGCTCAAAGCTGCGTTGATTATTATCCTTCCGGCATTGATGATTTTTCTTCAAAATGACACAGGGAGTGCCCTGGTATTTTCGGCTTTTATTCTGGTTTTGTACCGGGAAGGATTTTCGGGGAATTTCCTAATCATTGGGGTGGTTCTGGTTTTTGTTTTTGTACTCACCTTGCTCATTGGCAAATGGGCTATGCTGGCTGCCATTGCGGTTATCTTTATCCTGCTTTTCGCCTTAATGCGCAAAGCCCGAAAGAATATTTTGAATCTCATTGGAATTTTTCTTCTGTCGGGTTTATTTATTTTTTCCATCGACTTTGTTTTTGAAAATGTTCTTCAGGCGCATCAAAAGAATCGCATTGATGTGTTATTGGGAAAAACCACCGATTATCATGGCGTTGGATACAATGTACATCAATCCATGATTGCCATTGGCTCGGGTGGAATTGCGGGGAAAGGATTTTTACAGGGCACCCAAACCAAATATAATTTTGTGCCGGAGCAGAGTACCGACTTTATTTTTTGCACAGTGGGCGAGGAGTGGGGTTTTCTGGGCTCTGCAGTGGTGCTTTTGTTGTTTACATTTTTGTTAATCCGAATCATCATTGTAGCCGAACGTCAGCGATCAGCATTTAGCCGAATCTACGGCTATGCTGTGGCTTCGGTATTGTTTTTTCATATTGCGATAAATATCTCCATGACCATAGGTTTGGCGCCCGTTATAGGAATTCCACTCCCATTCTTTAGTTATGGTGGTTCTTCGTTGTGGTCTTTTACCATCTTGCTTTTTATATTTATAAAGATGGATTCGTATAGGTTTGAATTGCTCTAGGTGTATTCTATTTAAGTTTGTTTTCGAAATACAAAACCACTTTCTCCAAAAGATGAGCCCGGTCAATTCCACGAACATTGTGTTCGGTGCGGGGGTAAACGAAATAATCTATCTGCTTTTTTTCTTCAATGGCTTTTTGCACAAAGGCTAAGCTATGCTGCCAAACAACTGTCTCATCAATAGCTCCATGAATGATAAGAAGATTGCTGTTCAGGTTTTTAACTTTTTCGAGCAGATTGCTGCTTTTGTATCCTTCGGGGTTTTGTTCCGGGGTATCCATATAGCGCTCGCCATACATTATTTCGTAGTATTTCCAATTGATAACCGGTCCGCCGGCCACGCCCACTTTAAATGCTTTTGGCTCCGAGAGCAGCATATTGATGGTCATAAATCCGCCATAACTCCAGCCATGCACTCCAATTCTATCGGCATCGACGAAGGGGAGCGAAGTAAGATATTCTACGCCGGTGAGTTGGTCTTCGAGCTCGTATTTACCAAGTTTTCTGTGGATAACGCTTTCGAACTCAAATCCGCGGTTTGGGGTTCCTCTATTGTCGAGGGTAAAAACCACATATCCTTTTTGAGCCATGAGCTGCATAAAAATGTTGGCGCCGCCCAGCCAGCTATCGGTTATCAATTGAGCATGAGGCCCTCCATAAACATAAAGGAACACCGGATATTTTTTTGTGGAGTCGAAGTCGATGGGTTTAATCATGCCATAATGAAGCTCACTACCATCTTCCGCTTCCAGTGTTCCCAATTCTACTTGGCCCAGTTTGTAATCGGATAGTGGATTTTTTGAGCTAAGAATTTGGTATTCTTTTTTCCCCGATGAAGTTCTAACCTCGTAGGCTTTGGCCATATCGGTTGAAGAGTAACTATCGATGAAATATTTAAAATCGGGGCTAAATATGGCCTGATGGGTTCCGTGTTCTTCGGTAAGCCGGTTCACTTTTTTCGATTTTAAATCCACGCTGTAGATGTGATTTTGGAGCACTCCGTCTTTAGTTCCTGCAAAAAATACTTCGTTGCCCGATTCGCTAAACCCCAGAAATTCAGTAACAACCCATTCGTCCTGAGTCAAAGCGTTTTCCACTAAAGGTTGTCCTTCGGTGGTATATAAATACATATGCATCCAGCCATTTCGCTCCGAAAACCAGATAAACTGGTTGGGGTTGTTTTTAAGAAAAACCATGGGCAGTTCGGGTTCAATCCAGGTTTTCGATTTTTCTTCAAATAGGGTTTTTATAAAGCTGCCATCGGCGGTTGAGTATTGATTGAGCCAAATATGATTCTGATCGCGATTGAGAATGGTTATATAAATATAGTCTTCTTCGGGAGCCCAGGTAACATTTGTGAGGTATTGGTCAATGGAGTCGCCGGTTTGAACAAAAATGGTTTTTTCGGTTTCTACATCGAAAATGCCCAGCTTCACAACTTCGTTATCCATGCCAGCCATTGGATATTTAATGTTTTTAACTTCAGCCTCGCGGGTGGTGATATCCACCAAAGGGTAATTTCCTACTTTGGATTCGTCTTTTCGGTAGAATGCCAGTTTTGTGCCTTTTGGCGACCAATAGGTTCCTTTGCTGATTCCAAACTCATTTCTGTGTACGGTTTGACCGTTGACAATGGTTGACAGGCTATCAAGGGTAAGGGTTAGCTGATTTCCTTTTGCAGAGACAAAGAGGTTGTTGTCAATGGTATATGCAATATATCCCGCCGGTGAAACATCTAAATTCTCACCTGATTCCGGGAAGCTTGAAAGTTGTGAAACTGATTTATCTGCAACATTGAATTTGTATTGTTTGCTATTGCTGATGAAAACCATTTCGCTGGCCGATGTCCACTTGAAGGCTGGAATGAAGCGAAGACGAAGGCTATCGCGCCCAACCGCAAGGTTAGCAAAATCGTTGAAGCGAAGAATGGTATCAACTTTCGATTCGTTATTGGCCGATCGCTGGATAACCGAGTTATTGGCGACCCATGTATAGAGATTTTCGTTGGGTTTCCAGGTGAGTTGACTTAGACGGGCTGGATGAATACTTCTGTTTAAATAAATGGCATCTTCGTAGGTGAAGAGCTTTTCCTGGCCAAAACTCATCGATGATGCAAGCAAAATGATGGCAACGAATGTGAAGAAAGCTTTTTTCATTATCAGTAGAATTAAATTTTAAAAATGGATTGTTAAATAATACCAGCCTGCGATTGCTGTCCGATTGAAGCAGCTATCAATATGCAATTTTACAAAACCTTTGTGAGAAAAATATAGGGGGCTGTTTTTTTTTAAAATGAACTGGAAATTGTGATAGTTTTTGGCATAGCATTGAAATACTGTGGGATGGGTTTTGGCAAAGGTTAAAGAAACTTAAAGGATTTATTTTTTTTTAGGCTCAATATGGTATATTGAATTATTTAAATAAATTTGCGCCTCGCAATTGTAAAGTACTCTTGCTATAATATTGAAAACTAATTAAATCAAACAATGAAGAACATAATTAAATTATTTGTCGTAATTCTTATTGCAGGTATCTCAATGAATTCTCAGGCTCAAACTCAAAAAATTGGCCATATCGATTTTCAGGCTTTGGTTGGTTTTATGCCTGGTCAGGATTCCATTAACAAGGCTTTAGAGAGTTTTGTAGGTGGTTTGGAAGCTCAGTTGCAGGCTATGCAAAGCGAATTGGAGACTAAATATGGTGATTATCAGGCAAGTCAGTCAACTATGTCGGAGATTATCAGACAGACCAAAGAAAAAGAAATTATGGATTTGCAGCAAAGAATTGAGGCTTTTAATCAACAAGCCCAATATGAAATCCAAAATAAGCAAGCAACGCTTACTCAGCCCTTATTGCTAAAAGCACAGAAAGCCATTGAAGCGGTAGCCAAAGAAAACGGTTTCACCTACATTATTAATGGTAACGAACAAATTATTCTTTATGCCGGAGGCACTGATATTATGCCACTTGTAAAGAAAAAGCTGGGTATTTAATCAGCATTGTTTATAAAATATAGAGTCGTATCGGACATGTCGATACGGCTTTTTTTTATCTTTGTCCCTTAAAGTTTCGTGTATGCAGGATTTTAATGGATCTATTATTTCTAAGCTGCCTGGTGTGGGCACTTCTATTTTTACTGTTATGTCGAAGATGGCAACAGAGCATAATGCCATCAATTTGTCGCAGGGATTTCCCGATTTTCCTGTTTCGACCGAACTAATCGATTTAATATCGAATTACCTAAAAAAAGGGTTTAATCAATATGCACCCATGCAAGGATTGCCATTGCTGAGAGAACGGATTGCGGAAAAAATCCAGAACACCTACGGAGTTTCTTACAATCCTGAAACCGAAATTACGGTTACAGCTGGTGGAACCCAGGCGCTTTTTACTGCCATTTCTGCCTTTGTAAAAGACGAGGATGAAGTCATTATTTTCGAACCCGCCTACGATTCCTATTCCCCCGCCATTAAACTCAATCGTGGAATTGTGAAATATGCTCAACTCAAATTGCCCTATTATCATATCGACTGGACCGAGGTGAGTAGGATGATTAGTCATCGCACACGAATGATTATTCTTAATTCTCCCCACAATCCAACGGGTACTATGCTCAAAAAGAAAGATTTAGACGAGTTGCACAAGCTTACCAAGAATACAGATATCGTTATTCTGAGCGATGAAGTTTACGAGCATTTAATTTTCGATAAAGTCAGGCATTTCAGCATGTCGGCTTACCCGGGGCTTGCCGAGAGAAGTATTGTTGTGGCCAGTTTTGGGAAGACGTTTCATGCCACCGGCTGGAAAATTGGTTATGCTGTTGCACCCGCCAATTTAATGAAAGAGTTTAGAAAATCGCATCAGTTTATTGTCTTCACCGTCAATACACCCATTCAGCATGCTTTGGCCGATTATCTTAAAGATGAGCAGCACTATCAGGGGTTGGGAAAATTTTACCAGCAAAAGCGCGATTTCTTTTTAAAAGCCATAAAGGATTCCAAATTTAAACCCATCACAGCCACAGGAACCTATTTTCAGGTGCTTGATTATTCGCAGATTAGCGATAAACCGGAGATGGAATTTGCCGAATGGCTCATTAAGGAAAAGGGCATAGCTTCGGTTCCTGTTTCTGCGTTCTACCATAAAAACGATGACAATAAAATGTTGCGTTTTTGCTTTGCCAAAACCGAGGAAACCCTTGAAAAAGCCGCCGATATTTTATGCAAAATTTAAATATTACCTTTATCCAGTCCAATTTAGCCTGGAAAGACCACAAGGCCAATCTGAGCTCATTTTCAGCTAAAATTGCTCATATAGCTCAGCAAACTGACCTCATTATCCTCCCCGAAATGTTTAATACAGGTTTTGTGGTTCAGCCACAGGAAATTGACAAATCGGCGGCTCCCGAATCGCTGACATGGATGAAACAAACTGCCAATCAGTTAAATATCCCTATTTGTGGGAGCATGATTGTGGAGGAGGAAGAAAAATACTATAACCGATTTTATTGGGTTTTACCTAATGGTGACTTTGAAACTTACAATAAGCGACATTTATTTAGTCTGGGGAATGAGCATTTGCGATTTACCAAAGGCACCGAAAATATAACCATCGAATATAAAGGCTGGAAAATCCGCCCTTTGATTTGTTACGATTTGCGTTTCCCGGTTTGGGCAAAAAATACTTTTATTGATGGGGACTACGCCTTCGATTTGCTCATTTACGCTGCCAATTGGCCCGCCGCGCGCAGCTATGCCTGGAAACAATTGCTTGTGGCTCGTGCCATTGAAAATCAATGTTATGTGGTTGGGGTGAATCGAATTGGTCCCGACGGAAATCAGACCCCGCATCAGGGCGACAGCGGAGTGATTGATTCCAAAGGTGAGTTGATTTCTGCTTTGGTTCCCAACGAAGAGAGCATTCAAACCATAGAATTAAATGCCGCCGATTTGATGGAATACCGCTCCAAATTTACCGTTGGATTGGATTGGGATGACTTTCGAATTTTATAATATTGGCTAATGCCTTGTAATGGAGCAATATAGAAATAAAAAAAAGGCGGATTTTCCGCCTTTTATATTTTTAGAAATTCAGGTATTCTACACCTTGGTTAAAAACAATATCCACCGGAATTCCGGCAGCATCTATCATGTCTAAATCCGATTCCAGATCGGGACCAATGATACCGCGTTCAATAATCATGGTTTTAGCTGCTTCATAGTCGCCATCGCCCTGAATCCGCAGAATCATCTGGGTGAGGTCTTTGCCGGCTTCCTGCATTTTAGCCATATCAATGGCATAAGTTCCATTTTCGTTTTTGGTGAAAGCACCTTTTTCCAGGAAGTAATTGAACCGAACCATATTGGCCTTACCATGACTGCTGGCAGCTCCAAATCGCACCGAGCGGAAAATTCCGGCCATAAATGTTACGTAATTGTCCATGAGGTCGGCATCACCCAACTCGCCCATCTCGTGAAGCTTAGTCACCATAAACAGCCCCAAAATATCGGCTTTGCCTTCTTCCAGAGCGGAATATTGTTCTTTAAGAGCCGATCGAACATCGCCTTTGCCATTGATTGTATTTTTAATGCCAAGACCGTGAGCCACTTCGTGAAACATGGTATTGGCAAAGAAAGCATCGAAGGTTACGTGTTTGCGCTGCTCTTCGGCAATGAGAATATCGCTGATGGGAACCAGGATTTTATCGAATTTGGCTTTCATGGAGTTTTTAAGCTGCAACCGTCTGGAACCTTTCTCCAAATGAACGCGTTCGTCGTTGGGCAGGTTTATGGCGATGGTTTTGGAACCTGCATTGCAGTCGCCAGCGTAGAAAACCACATCGTAAGCACCTAAATCGGCATTGCTGCCGGGTTTTTCCTGCTTGTATTTCTCGTCCACTGGCATTTGTTTTTGGAGTTCGGGGAGAAATTGAGCAAAATGAGCCAGTTTTTTTGTCCATTTCAGGTCTTTGATGAGAATGAAAGCCTCATGAGCTGCTTTGGTTCCGTAGAGAGCATCTTCATAATTCTCGATGGGGCCAATCACCAAATCCACATTGTTATCTCTCATGTCCATCCAGGCCATATCGCCGGCCAGATAATCGTCGGTTAATAAAGCCTGAGCTCTCAGGTTCAGATACTTTTTAAACCCATCGTCGTTAGCCAAAACTGCGGCTTCCTTCAGCAGTGATACAGCTTTTTCTATCTCTGCCTTAAAATACTCGTGATACCAGACAGATTGCAGCTGACCTTGCTCGTTGCGGGTAATCATGGTGTATTGACTCAGCTTGTTATCATCTTTCCAGGCATCAAATTCATCTTTCGTCATGTCTTCGGGATAAAATCTGGCGCCATCGGGTTTTGCTCCAAAACCTTCTATAAAGGGGGTATTATTATCGAGGCGATCCCAGGGGCCATAATTTATCTCTGCAAACAGACGGAGATTTGAATCGCTGATATTTTCCATAAGTGCTTCTTTATTGCCGAAGGTTTGTTTCCAGTATATCTGATTCATAAGGTCGGCTGCCTCAAACAAAAGTTTAAGCATCTGTTTTTCGTTGGCCGAAAGATGCGAAATATCAGACGTGAGCGTGAAAGTTGTGTAAATATCGCTCTTGGTGGCTGTTTCGGTATCGGAAAAGCTTTTATGGGTTGACTCGGTATTGGGGGCATCGTCGCACGATTGAAAAGACAAAACGGTGGCCATTAAAATAATGAGGTAATGATACTTTTGTGACATAACAAGCATTTTAAGGAGTTTATTGTTGCGAATTTAGCGAATTATGCAATAGGAAGCGCAATCCGGCTTTTACTATTGATTCCACTTTATCTGAAGGCTCAAATTATAATACCGCGAAGGCATGGCCCGCCAAAGCACGGTCATATAGTCCTGATTGAAAAGATTTTCTATTTTAAATCCCAAACGCCAGTACCATTTTTTCATGTTAATGGAATATCCAAAATCTAATTGTGAAAGGGTGTAGGGATTGAGTTTTTGTTCGAAATCGGAGTAATTATTGTTGCTCGTGGTAAATCGTTGTCCAACAATTTGGGAAGCAAAATACACATCAAGATTTTTATAATGGGAAGCCAGGCTCACATTGGCCGAATGTAGCGGCACGTAAATAAGCTGTTTCCCACGACTTTCGTCCACCGAAGGCACAGCGTGTTCGTTTGTGGTTCGGGTAAAGGAATAATTGCCAATCAGCTTGAAGTTCAAATGATTGCCGGCTTGCCAATAAACCGAAGTAAGCAGCTCGAATCCACGTGCCCAGACTGTTTTCACATTGTTGGCCTCCCAATAATATGCTCCGCTGGCTGATGGTTGCCAAATAATCCAGTTGTTGATCCACGAACTAAAGATGTTTAGCGAGATTCCGGTGGTCAGGTCTTTGCTTTTTCCGTTCCATGATACAGCCAAATCGCTCCCATAACCATCTTCGGGTTTGAGTTGTGGGTTTCCCCCCGGAATCCAATACAAATCGTTGAGCCCTGGTTTGTGATAATTGCGGCTGATATTGGCTTTCAACGACATATTTTTTTGACGTAAAAACTGATAATGAATCATTAAGGCTGGAATGATGGGAATCCACTTATTGTCATAAAATTCCGAGCGGGCAATAATATGGGTGGTGAAAAATTCGTTCCATACATAACTCAACTGTCCTGTCCAACTCAATTCGGGGCGCATTTTTTGGTAGCCGGATTTAAGTTTTTCATCATAAACAGTCACCCAAAAACCATTGATATTTACCGCCGAACTGAAAAATAAACTACTGTAATTCTGATAGTTATAGCCAATTTGGTTGATGGAGGAGTACTCGTGGCTGGTGGAGTTGAAATTCACGAAATTGGCTTCCAACGACTTTCGCAAATAATGCAGACTATGATATTGAAAAGACGACAGAATATTCCATTTGCTGTGGTTTTGAACAGATTCCCAACTCCCAACGGCCTTAAATTCATCATCTTCCTGCAATTCGCTTCTTTCGCTCCCCTGATACGACATCAACTGAGGCAAATTGCGGAAACTGTGAAGCCCCTGAATTTTCAGACTTACCAATTGGTCTGGTTTTACCTGCCCATAGAGTTCCTGCTGAAAACCATATTTTGAATAGTTCGCATTGGATTGGGTATTTGTTTCGTGGGGCAGATTGGCCCAGTTGTAGTAGTCGAAATTGTTTTCCGATTGATCGTGAAAGAGTTTTGTTTTACTCTGAAATTTGGTGTTCCCAAAGCCAAAAAGGAAAAATTCGCGGAAGGTGTTGAAGCTCTCAATTTCCTGTATATATTTTATCTCCAGCGTTTTGCTAAAATTTGGAATGTTTTTTAGTTGAATACTTCCCCCAAAAGCGCCGCTTGATTGTTGGAGTGAACTGCCGCCGTAAAGCAAGCTCACATCGTCGATAAAATAAACCGGAATATTGGAGAAATCCACATCGCCACGCATGGGCGAATTGATGTTGATTCCATTCCACAAAACCTGAGTATGCGATGAAGCTGTCCCGCGAAAGCTTACCGAAGCAGAAGCTCCCCGTCCGTATGTTTTAATAAAAACGGGGGATGCATCGGCCAGAAGCTGCGCCAGGCTTTTGGTTTCGAGATAGCGAAGTAGGGTAGTATCGGTTTTTGAAGAAACAATGCTTTGTGAAATCAGGTCAGCCGCCGAAACAATTTCAACGGGCTTCAATTCGATAGTGTCGGAAATGCTTTGAGCCTGACTGTTGAAATCAATAATAAGCAGGAACCATATGAAAAAGAGTCCCGGCAAATAATTTATCGTCCTGTGGATGGGCATCAAAGTTTAATAAACCTTTGGTGGAAAAGGCCTGAATCGGTTGAAATTCGGAGGATATAGGTTCCTGGCGACAGAAAATCGATGGGGATATTCTTTTCAGAGGTCTCTCCGGCCCATATCAGAAGCCCGTTAATGGAAAGGATTTCTACTTTTTTCAGCAGAATGTTTTGGTCCGACTGAATGTGAACAAAACCCTGATTCACCGGATTTGGATAGATGTGGAATTTGTCTGAGAATTGCTCCTGAACACTTGTGGCACTTTTTACGAACACATGGGCAGCATCCGTCCCTGCGGAAATGAGATGTGAACCTTCGGTGCTAAGCCCGAATTCTGCTTCCCCAAAGGAGTTTGTTACCACATTTTCATTGTTAAGAATAAACGGATTCCCATTTAAAAACAGTTGGATATCAGTGAGTAAGCTCGAGTTGATGGCCATAATACCATTATCGCTCCATTCAAAGGAGAATGATTGGTGCAGGGCAATCGCGGTCTCTTCGGGCTGAATTGTGTCGGGCGTGATGGACAGATGACTTATTTGCCAGGGTTCAGCCAATGTCTCCAACTGATAAATCAGGATTTCATCGTTGGGAGAAATCAATAAGATTTCCAGGTCAGCGGTAAAAGGTTGCCCGTTAACCTGCACCAGCCAACATTTGGTATATGGGTTTTGAAGATTTCCCCCGTAACCGTAATAATATTCCACACTATTCTCACCAGATACCGGAACTTTCCAAACATACAATCCCTTGTCAGGCTGATCGTCCTTGAAAAAGAAATATCCTGTTAGCCCTTGATTATTAAATAATTGAGCTATTGCATGTGCGAAGCTTATCTGAGGAAGAGTTGCAGGGCTGTAGTCTTCCTGCGGGTCGTAGATATAAGGTTGCAGGTTAAAGTTTTCCACCCAAAGCGCCTGCCGGGGAATTATGGTTTCTTCGGTAGTTTTTACGGTAATAAAAGCTTTGATTCGTTGATGGGTTTCGGTAACTGTCACTAAAAAAGAATCGCAAACCTGTTCAAATCCTTCAACGTAAGCTTTCAGAAAAGCTTGTCCAACGGCCTTTCCTTCGGCAGAAAACGCATCTGATTGAGAATTTATGGAGACAATTTCGGGCTGACTGCTTTGCCAAAGAATTTTTAATCCTGATATCGGCAACTGATTCTGATCGAAAATTCTGACCCCAAGAGATTTACTTTCATCAATCACCAAATTACTGAATACTTCATCGAATTGGATGGAAGTTGGTTCGATGATGGTTATTGTGGTTGTTTGAGCTATTTGTGGATTCTGCTCAGCATGAACGGAAAGTGTAAAGGTTCCTGTTTGAAGAGCTTTTAGTATTTGATTGTCAGTAATTTGGGCCAATGGGGCAGGGGATACCGTATAAATCATATTCTGCTGCTGAGCGGGAATTCCCTGTTCAAAATAGAGGGCTTCCAGCGGCAATTCAGAATGAACAAGCATTGTTTTTGGCAAATCGCGTAGCACAATGCAGTTGGTGGTTCCACTCATATTGGAGTTGGGTTCCACATCGGCAATGCCGCTGATTTCTGTGGATATTTCCCCCAGATAACCCGCATTTTGGTTCATCGCGGTTGTGATTCTGACAAAATCGATTCCATCTAAAATAACTCTTTCGCCCGCTGAATTTCTCGCCCAGCCAATGTCCATGGCATCGCCCCCGCTGTTTTCTATTTCTGCGGTGTATGGATTGTCGGGGGTAGAATAGTTTGAGTTTCCGCGCAATTGATTATCAGCATACCCAAAACCACGGGCATAGGAGCGGATGATTCCATCGGATGAAAAATCGAGAGCCCCTTCGATAAGTTGCCCGCCGTATTGTTGCTGAACAGCGTCTATCTGGGGAAATGTTTCATGGTTTGGATAGTAGTTTTGCGAATGAGTTGAATTGGCAACAATATAGCCCGAATCCTGGTTTTGATCTACCCAAAGAATATCGGGATTCTGCGGTGTAGCAGAGTTGAACCAGGTGAGGGCATAGTTTTTGTAAGTTGAATTCCAGTAATAATCGCTTCCGGCCAGCAAAAACCATTCTTCGTCGGGAATTCTATTGCCATTTTCGTCTTTCATCACTTCCACTGTTCCGGGTTCACTCCAGTTGGGCAGCGGATTGCCAAAAATGGTAAAATCCACCCCAAAGGGATTGTTAGGATCGTTGGCAATGGTTTGGTTCACTCGCACCACAATAAATCCGCCAAAAGCTCCAAGAGAAACGAGTCCGTCGGGCTGTCCGACAATACTTTGAGCTGCAGTGGGGCTGCCAAACAAATCGGTATTGATGAGCTGTCCGGGAGCGGGCTGATAATCAATAATTTCTGCCACATACTGTGCTTTGGTGCTTGCTGTGAGCAACACCAAAAGAGCAAAAACTACGACCAACGACTTTCTCATGACCTGTCAATTTGTTAATATTTGCGGTAAGATTTGGCATAAAAAAACCGCAATTGATTTTGCAGTCAGAGAAAATAAGAGGGTATGAACCAACCAAAAAAATATGTGGTCGATTTTTTGCCTTTTCACCGAAAGCTACAAAATCTATTAGGTATGGGCAGGTTTTCTGACTTGTCGAAGATTTAGAGCGCCTTCCCATTTCGATTGGCGAAACAGTGACATCATGCTCAAAACAATAAACCGACTTACAGCAGCGGGAACTGTTCGGGATTTACACCCGATTCCCATTTATCCACTCTTGTGGACCAATACCGGGGCAAATGTATGACAATTATAAGCTCAATATCAAGGCCAATCCAATTTTATTCGGGGGGCAATTTTATTTTTTCTGATTCAAAATCATATATTTTGCATCCAGATACAGCATGCTGTCGACGGAAATGTTTTTTACTTCCGCTTTTTCTTTGATGTGTTGAAACCAGTTATTATTGGTTCTAATGTATTGAATTAGCTTTTGTGTTTTTTCTTCAATCAAACGATTTTTTAGATTAAAGTTGCCGTAAACTCCTTCAAAACCAAAGGGGAAAATATGAAGATTTGCCTCGGAGGTAAAAAGTATAACTATATCAGAATCAATAAGTTTATTTAAAATGTCCAGATCTTTTACCTGAGTAGATGAGGAATATTTTACGGCATGAGCCTGTTTAAAATAGTACCAGAATTCTGCGTCCTCATAAAAACGCTTATTGGCGCCTAAATTGTAGATTTGCCAGTAGAAACTATCGCCAATAAAAATCGCCTTAGGTTTTCTATGGTCCTTTTGATCCTTCCAAACCCATTTGGGATAAACAAGTAAATCATTCTCAATAGGGTATAATAAATTTAGAGAGCGTTCTATATCAGAGTCTTGCCTATCGGGTATGCGAGTGGATTCTTTATAGGAGTACCGGAATCGTGCCATTGGAATTTTGGTAAGTGATTCAATAAACCTGTGTAGTGAGTCAAGCACAAAAGGAATAGAAGCCTGACTCCAGTGAATGCCAGTTTTAGGGTAAAGAACAAAGGACGATGTATCTTTTCGGTTTAGAAAGACCCGGTTAAAATCCAGACAAGGGATATTGGATGATTTGAGAGCTGCTAAAAAAACATCATAATTAGTTGAATCCTTTTTAGTTATCAGGTAATCGGGTATGTATTCAGGGTAAAAAAATCCTTTTCCGGGAGCAATTACCACCAGAAATTGAGTATTATGTTCCTTAAGATACTCCGCAGTTCCTGAAATACTTTTTACGGTTTCGCTGATATTGTTGATGCCCTGATAATTTTGACCAAAATATGATTTAATATACTCTTCTTCATATAGATAACCATTTTTTCCTATCACAATTTTGTGGCTGTTGGCTTGATTGAACAGAGAATAATTGACTTGATTATGAAGCCTTACGAAGAAATTGCGAAAACCGAAGTTTTCGTTATACCATTCATCAAAATTCGATTGAAAAGTCCCTTCAAACCAGCCTTTCCACGAGAAATTTTCAGGGGATTTTTTTGTATAACTCCCTTCCAACGGTTTCATGGTAATGATTGGAAAATAGTATTGTATCATCGGGATGGATAAAACCCCGATTAAAATAACCATTAGCCCTGTTTTAACTGGGTTTTTCATCTTAGAACCTAAAATAAATAAAGGGATTAAAACCAGAGCTTGTGATAGATCCTAAGCTCAAAATCAAGAATATAAGCACTATGGCCGACATGGAAAGATATCCCATCAAACTGTACCGACTGGGGAAAAAGAATATTTGTTCCCATTTCAATGCAATAGAAGTTAAAGTACTGAAAGCGAAGACGATTCCCACCACAAGCATCACCCAAAATTCCGTTTCGTAATGATTCAACGTGAAGTTGCCGAAACTAAACATGGCTTCAAGATAATAACTTACTTGCGGCAGACTTTCGGCTCTAAATAGCACCCAGCCAATAATGGTGATGAAGAAAGTGATGGCAATACTGGGGAATCTTCCAATTTTCCGGCTAATCTTAAGAAAGAAAAGTCGGTCGAGAATCAGGAAAAACCCATGATAAGCTCCCCAGATAACAAAATTCCAGGCAGCCCCATGCCAAAGGCCGGAGATGATAAAGACAAACCACAGATTGAAATAAAGCCTGGTTTTTGTATCTACCTTACTTCCGCCCATGGGAATGTAGAGATAATCGCGCATCCAGCTCCCCAGAGTCATATGCCAGCGGCGCCAGAATTCGGTAATATTTTGTGAAATATAGGGGTTGTTGAAGTTCTCGGGGAATTTGAATCCCATCATCCTGCCCATGCCGATAGCCATGTCCGAATAGCCCGAAAAGTCATAATAGATTTGGAAGGTGTATGCTATAATTCCAATCCAGGCTATGGATGAAGTGAGTTCTCCTTCGGCCAGCGCAAAAGCTTCGTCGGCTTCAGCACCTAAAACATTCGCTATGAGTACTTTTTTTGCTAATCCAATTCCAAATCTAAAAAATCCAAGTAGTTTATTGTCAATGGTTTCCAAATGTTGCCGACTTTCAATCTGATCTGCAATTTGATTAAATCTAACAATTGGGCCAGCAATAAGCTGGGGGAAAAGAAGAATATAAACAAGATATTGAAACGGATTGCGCAGAGGCTTGTGAACACCCCGATACACATCAATGGCGTAGGTGAGGGTTTGAAAGGTGTAAAAGGAGATTCCCACAGGCAAGGCCACCTGAGTCCAGCGAACATTCTCATAACCAAGACTGTTCAGTAAAACATCTACATTCTCTACAAAGAAATTGGCATATTTAAAATAGAGTAGCAAACCCACATTGATAGAAACCGAAACAACAAGAAGCGTTTTTCGGTATCGTTGGTTGGTGGATTTGTGCATGGCTTCGATTATATAATAATCTACTATCACAGAGCCCACGACTACAAAGACAAACATTGGAGCTCCCCAGGAGTAAAACAGCAAACTACCTGCCAGAATTACCCAATTTTTATAATTATCATTTCTATATAAATGATAAAAAATTAAAAAAACCGGTAAGAAGAATAACAGAAAAAGGCTGCTGCTGAATACCATTTGATGTATAAAATATTGGATGCAAAGCTAAAAATAAGTTATAATTATTGCTTTGAGAGTAATTGGCACTTATTTCTTCTTCAGTTTCTCAACCCAATAAACCCACAATCCAAAAATAACCACATAGAACAGTGGGCGGAAAATATTGTCGTGACTAAAATCCCAATAATCGGGAACAGTAACCAAGACCACGGCCAACCCAATGATTCTGAACAGATTGGTTAAATGGACAATGAAAATTCCAAGGGGAATATACCAAAGCTTATGGCGCCAGGGCCCGGGAAATATCGCCATTAAAAGAGCAAACTGAATCATTTGCTTTAATCCCGAACAGCCTTGATTGATGGAAATATAACCTGTTGTTCCCCAATACATGGTCCGCTCCTCAGTGGTGATGTCCATGCCGAGAATGTTCTGAATAAACCAGCTGCTTTCGATAAAAACGCGGTCAGAAAAAAACTCGTGTAAGTTGTTCATTAAACCCGATAATGGGAAATAATCGGTGGTAACCCAATAGCGATAAGAGTAATGGATGATGAGAGTTAACAAAATAAAAATTCCCACATCCACCATAGGTTCTAATTTCTTCTTCTTTACAAATGCATTAAATTGAGCATAATAGGTTTTGAGCATACAAAATATTTTTGGCTAAAATAAGTAAAAAGTGTATTAAAATCGGGGGATTTATTTTTTTATCAGGAAAACAGTTCTGCGGTTTTGGGCTCGTCCGTCTAGAGTTTCATTGGATGCAATGGGCTGGGTTTCTCCATATCCTCTCGACGCTAAGCGGCTCGAAGCAATCCCTTTTTCTATCAGCCAGTTGTAAACCGACCTCGCTCTTTTGTCAGATAAATCCATATTGGTTTGGTCGTTGCCCACATTGTCGGTATGTCCTTGAATTTCAATTTCGATGGAGGGGTTTTCAGTTAAAAAAGTCGCAAATTCATCTATTATTTTTTTCGCATCGGCGGAAAGCTCAGCCGAATTGGTGATGAAGTTGATATCGTCAATCTTATAGCTATGGCCCACTTTAATCTCTTTCATCACTATATCCATCTTTTTCGGCTCGTTGAGAGTGGTGTCTTCTGTGCTGAGAAGCCTGGAAGAGAAGATATATCCGTCGTTTTTTACGGTGAGCAACTGATTGTCTTTAAATAGAATGGCTGCCACATATTTCCCCGTATTGGTATCCACCGGTATTTCGGTGACAGCTTTGGTGCGTAAATTTTTTAGCTGAACTTTGGCTCTAATGGGTTCCGGATTTTCTCCCACATCCACGGTACCTTTAATAAACAATACCTTTTGCGGACGGGCTTCGGGATAAAGCGGAAAAGTATACAGATTCCAGTTGTTGTTTTCGTCGATTCGGTTGCTGGCGTAGTAGCCATATTGACCATCGGTGCTCACAAAAAAGCCCAAATCGTCGTCGAAAGAATTGATAGGATAGCCAATATTGGTGGGCTTTTGCCACTCATTTTGCTCGTTAAAGCGGCTAAAGAAAATATCATATCCCCCCAGACCCTTATGTCCGTCGGACGAGAAATACAGCGTTTGGCTGTCGGTGTGAATAAAGGGCGATTTTTCGTTTCCGGGAGTGTTGATGGATGCCCCCACATTCTCCGGATTGCTCCATTTTCCATCGTTGTTGCGGGTGATTAGATAAATATCGTAGCCCCCCAATCCGCCAATCCGGTTCGATGCAAAATAAATTCTGGAACCATCGGAAGTTACAGATGGCTGCGATTCCCAGCTATCGGACCCGTTGATATGCTCGCCCAGTCCTTCAATTTTACTCCAGTTTCCATCTCTGAACTGACTGTGATACAGGTCGCAATTTAGATATTTGGTTTTAGGATCGCGGGTACAAACCGTGTAATACAAATCGTAGTTATCGATGGTGAGTGTGGCAGCGCCTTCGTTCTCCACTCTGTTAAATGGGGCATCCATATCCCAGCCTTGCTCAAAAATCCCTTCTGAATTTCGTAAACTGTAGGTAAATACTTCTTTTTCAACCATTTCTTCGACCAATCCACGGGTTATATATTGTTTCTGCCGCCGCGTGAAAAGGGCAAACTCATTGTCGGGCGAAATGATGGGTAAATACTCGTCGGAGGCAGTGGAAATACCGGGAACCACAACTGGCTCAAAGGGTACGGGATGACTCAGAAGCTCTTGCGAAACCCTTGAATACTCCAGATAATTTTTAATCTCGAAGTAGTCGTCGTCGGATTTAATTAAGTCCACGTCCTTTAAAAAATGCTCAAAACAGGCGATGGCTTTCTCGAATTGACGGTTGCCATAGTATATTTTCCCCAAATAGAAATGAGAATAGAGCACACTGTCGGCACATAATTCTACGGACTTTTCGAGATATTTTCGGGCAGTTTTAATATTGGGTCTTGGATTTTCGATGTAAAAGATGCCCAGCGACATTTGAGCCTGAGCATAATCGGGGTTGGTTTTTGAGACCTGAAACATGAGCTCGCTGGCTCCGCCAAAGTCTTTTTGCTGAAAAAGCTCCCAGCTTTTCTGGTATTCTTTTAAATCTTTTTTCGATAATTGAATCGCGCAATTTTGGGCCGATATTGGCGCATGCCACAGTAAAACCAGGCTCAAAGATAGCATAGAGAATAATAATTTTTTTAAAGAAACAAGAGTCTGTATCATTCGATAATTGAATTTGGCAATCAATATTATTATAATTTTGTTGTTTGTTCAGCAACCTCTTTAGTTAATTCGATGATACTATATCTGGCACCCTTGCAGGGCTATACCGAGGCCTATTTTCGTAATGCTTACAGCAAGTATTTCGACAGCTTCGATCATGCCATTGCTCCTTTTATTTCGAGCGGGAGAGGCGATACCATCAAACCAACCAGAATTAGAGATTTACTGCACGAAAATAATCATAAAATGCCTGTTGACCCACAAATAATAGGCAAATATGCTCCCGAATTTATTCCATTGGCCAGACATCTATACGACTATGGTTATAAAACGCTCAATATCAATATGGGTTGCCCCATTGTGAGCATTGCTCAAAAGATGCGAGGCTCCGGTCTCATTGCCTATCCCGAAGTGATAGAGATGCTGCTCGAGAAGCTTTTTAGCGAAGTTCAAAACGAAATAAGCATTAAAATCAGGCTGGGTTTTTACGAGAAAGATGAGATTAAGAGCCTGATGCCGCTACTCAACAAGTTTCCACTCAAGGAGCTCATTGTTCATCCGCGCCTTGGAAGCCATATGTATCAGGGAACTCCCGACCTGGATGCTTTTGAATGGTGTGTAAAAAAATCGAAAGCCCCCGTTGTTTACAGCGGCGATATTTTTTCGGTGGAAGCCATGGAAGTGCTAAGGGCACATTTTCCAAAGCAAGAGAAGTGGATGATTGGCCGAGGCGTGATTTACGATTTGTTTCTTCCCTGGGAGATAAAACATGGCCCCATGAAGAAGACTGATAAACAGGAACTATTCCCGCTATTTCATCAGGCTTTGCTGGAGGAAGTGATGAACTACCGAAGCCGATCGCGCAATCAGTTGAACAAGATGAAAGAGTATTGGGGTTATTTTAGCCGTCAATTTGAGAATTATCAGGAGATTCATTTTAAGCTCACACGCACCGAAACACTTGATGAATTTGTGGAATTAAGCGGGAAACTCATGAAAACAGAACCCTGGCGCAATCGCCCCATTATCGACAGACCCATGTCGGAATAGCAGATATTTCGAATTTTCTCTTCCAGCCTATGTTATCAGGAATTATATAGAATAGAAAAACCGCAGCATATTATTGATATACTGCGGTTAAAAGCATTCTAATATCCTTAGATTCTTGCTTGAATGGCTTTGGTGGCTTCTTCGAAACCGGGTTTACCCAAAAGCGCAAACATATTGGCCTTGTAAGCTTCAACTCCGGGTTGGTCGAAAGGATTTACATCGAGTAAAAATCCACTTAAACCACAGGCAAATTCGTAGAAATAAATCAATTGTCCCAGGTTGGTCTCGTTGAGCTCGGGGATACTGATTCGTATATTGGGAACTTTACCATCCACATGGGCAATGGCGGTGCCCAATTCGGCAAAATAGTTGACCTCAGTGATGGTTTTTTCAGTTATGTAATTCAATCCATCCAAATCGCCATCATCGCTGGGAATGCTGATTTTATGCTTGCTGCTTCCAACGCTGAGCACGGTTTCGAAAATATTTCTCAACCCTTCCTGAATGTATTGACCCATACTGTGCAAATCGGTGGTATTGCTCACTCCTGCAGGGAAAATTCCTTTGTTTTCTTTTCCTTCGCTCTCCCCATAAAGCTGTTTCCACCACTCTGTTACAAAATAGAGTGTGGGTAAATAATTCACCATGATTTCGATGGTTTTTCCGCTTTGATAAAGCGCATTGCGAGTAGCTGCGTAAAGAGCGATAGGATTTTGACCAATATCGGCGGTGGTTCTGTTAAATTTTTCCATTTCCACAGCACCAGCAACCAAAGCATAAATATCGAAACCAGCAACGGCAATGGGGAGGAGTCCAACGGGAGTTAACACAGAATATCTTCCCCCCACGTCGTCGGGCACCACATAGGTTTTATAGCCTTCGTTGGTCGATAGGGTTTTTAAAGCTCCACGCGATTTGTCAGTAATGGCAATGATGCGGCTGGCGGCTTCGGCCTTGCCATATTTGGCTTCCAAATGGTTTTTAATGATTCTGAAAGCCAGAGCAGGTTCGGTGGTGGTTCCCGATTTACTGATTACAGTAACCGCATATTCGTATTTATCCAACACATCGATTAAATCGGCCATATAATCTTCGCTGATATTCTGTCCGGCATAAACTATTTTGGGACGTCCGGTATTAACAAGGCTCGAAAACTGATGCTGCAAAGCCTCAATTACTGCTCTTGAACCCAGATAACTTCCGCCAATTCCAATAACCACAAATACTTCTGCTTTGGCAGACAGGCGGTCGGCATCGGCTTTAATTTCATCGAGAAATTCATTGCTGATGGATGATGGCAAATCAACCCAACCCATAAAATCGTTTCCTTTTCCCGCTTTATCCAGCAATTGATGATGTCCGGAAATAATTTTCCCCTGAAAGGCATTTATCTGTTTCTTCGAAACAAATTCCAAAGTCCTGTTTATATCTAAGCTTATGTTTATCATAGTGTTATATTTATTTTTTATGAAATATGGATTTTGGCAAATATCCTAATTTTTTGCTGAAAATATGGTGACTTTAAAAAAAAGCCCCCAAGTTTAAGGTATGACTCTTGAACCTGAGGGCTTGTGGCGGAAATTTAAAACTACTATTTATTCAAAACAAGTTTAAATCGTTCGGACAATTCTGAGTTTCTCACTTCTATGTAATAATTTCCTGATTCTAAGTTCTTTAAATCTATCTGATGTTTCATGGTGCCTGCCTTTAACTGATGGCTAAATACCGGCTTTCCTTCTAAAGTAAACACCTTAACATCGGCATCGGAAATCAATCCATGATTCAATTCCAGAGTTACAATGCCACTGGAAGGATTTGGATAAATGCTCATGCCGGCATTGTTATTTTCTTCGAGCCCAATGGGAATAACCTGAATATATTTGGTAGAGGATGCGCTTTCTCCACATTCGTTGCTGGCACTTACCTGCAAAGTACCTGAAGTAGCACCAGCGGGGAAGAAAATATAAACAGAGTTTGTTCCCTCGCCGCTTTGAATTTCCCAATTGCCGGCTAAAACCCAATCGTAGCTATCGGCTTCTGAGACCGGGTTGATGCTAAACTGAGCTCCCTGAGTATCGTAAACCGAGCTGGGGCCGTTTATTGCTCCCAAATCGCCCAGAACAGCAGTTGGATTTACCGACATGGATGCAGCAGCACTTGTTCCGCATAAATTGCTGGCAGTCACGGATATAGTTCCGCTGGCAACCCCAACAGTTACGTTAATGGTATTGGTGGTACTGGTGCCGCTCCAACCCGAGGGTAAGGTCCAGTTAAAATCCATACCCGATTGGCTGGCAACGCTATAGGTGACTTGCGTTCCTTCGCAGGGGTTGGTTTGTCCTGTTAAATTCGATGGTTGAGCCGGATTGGCCAATACACTCACAAATAGGCTTCGCGATGGGCCACTACCACAGCCGTTGGCTGGAATTACGGTAATTTCTCCGCTGGTTGCGCCAACTTCCACATTGATTTCGTTGGTGAAACTGGCTCCCGACCAATCGGCAGGAAGAACCCAGGTATAATCTATATTATCTACCAGCGTCACTGAATAGGTTTGACTAGAGTTTTCACAAACTTCATCGGGCCCTGCAATGGCACTTGGTTGCGCAGGGGCTGAGCTTGTAACTTCCACAGTGGTGGTTTGAGCTGGTCCGCTACCACAAAGATTTGACGGAACCACTGATATTTCTCCACCAATGCCACCCACAATACAAGTTATTGAATTGGTGGTGCTGCTGCCTGACCAACCCGCAGGCAAAGTCCAGGTATAGGTGGTTACTGAAACATCGTTTGGTACAGAATAGGTTTCTGTTCCACCCTGACAAACTGAGTTATCACCCACAATTTCTCCGGGTTGTGATGGGCCTGAATTTGAAACTGTAACTGCTATGCTGCGTGCTGGTCCTGTTCCGCAGGCGTTTGATGGTGTAACGGAAATGTTTCCATTGTTAGCTCCAACGGTTACAGTAATACTGTTGGTGGTGCTTGTTCCGCTCCATCCGGCAGGGATGGTCCATGCATAAGAAGTTACATTGGCATCGTTGGCCACTGAATAGGTTTCCTGTGTTCCCTGGCAAACCTCATCGTTACCCGAGATGGCAGATGGCTGGGTTGGAACTGTTGAAACCAAAACTGCCAAAGTTCTTGCTGATCCATTTCCGCAACTATTGGAAGGTGTTACGATTATGTCTCCACCGTTGGCACCCACTGTGGCTGAGATTGAATTGGTGGTGCTGCTTCCCGACCAGCCGGAGGGTAAAGTCCAGGTATAGGAAACACCTGCCACATTGGTCACAGAATATAACTCAACATTGCCCTGGCAGGGGGAAGTTTCTCCTGTAATATTCGATGGTTGAGCAGGAGCAGTAAAATTGGTTAATGTTACCGGACTAGATAGTGCCGACATTTGGCCACTGTTTTCCACTTTTCCGCGATAAGTTCCGTCGGAAATGCCGGTAAAATCGTAGGAAGTTGCATTCACTGTGGCACTATTCAAAACTGATCCTGAATTGTCGGTCAGGTAGAAAGTCTGGTTACCGGTCAAGCTGCTGCTCACAGTTATTGTCCCGGTGGAACAGCCTGGAGTAGCTGAAATGGTAGCGACGGGTGTTGCTGCTCCTCCTTCTGTCATTAAATCAGATTCCCACAAACCTCTGCCATAAGTGGCTAAACGAAGTTTGCTAAGGGTTGGTGTGGCGTCGTAATAGATTTCCAGCTCTCCGCATTTCACATTGGGGAGCCCGGTGTTAAAGGAAACCCAGTTGGCATCGCCATCTTTAAAATAAACCCCCAGTTCGGTGCCCACATAAAGATGGATGTCGGTGGCTATCTGTTCGTTTTGAACAATGGTATAAACCGGAATTGATGGCAATCCGGTGGAAATATTGGTCCAGCTCGATCCGCCGTTGGTTGAACGGTAAACCTTATTGCTGTTGTAGCCTGAAAGGGTAACCCAAATGTATGTTGGTTCATCTGCTTTAACTGCAATATAAGTGATTGTATTTGAGCTTACGGGCAGCGAACCTGTTATTTCGGTCCAGCTGCTACCGCCATTGGTGGTTTTCCAGATTTGATTGGGATCGGAAACATAGATGTACGAGCTGTTTGATGGCGAAATGGCCATGGCTCTTATCTTTGAGTTCGTATTCATAGTACTGATTTTAGTCCATGAATTTCCTTTATTGGTGGTTTTATATACATCGGAATAACCGGCATAAAGGGTACTGTTGTTCGTTGGATCGATGATATAGGGTGTTACCCAGGCTCCATCGCCGGCAGCAGAGGGCTCAATGGCAGTTGAGCTTCCCCAATGGTTTGTAGTACGATCAATTTGTCCGTTTACATAAGTGGCATACTGGGTATTCACATTGGTAAAATCGATTAAACATTCCATTCCATCGCCGCCTTTAACATCTTCCCAGGCTCCTCCGGTCAAAAGTTTGGAACCATTGTCCTGCAATCCGGTTATGGTTTCATCATCAACGGTTTGCGATACACCAAGCTTATACATTTGGCTGATGACCATACCATTGGTTTTGTCAGTCCAATCGGTTCCGCCATTGGTGGAAATGTAAATTCCCCCATCATTGCATTCGAACAAATCGCCATTCGACCTGTAAGAAAGCATATGTTTATCGGCATGAACTGCGGCAACGCCATCGCCCCACCAATGGTTGATAATGGTCCAGCTTGTTCCTCCATTGGTCGATTTCCAGGTATTCACACCACCCACAACTATTGTGTTGGCATTAGAAGGTGAAGCAGCAAGCGATAAATCGTACCATCCTTGTCCGCCGGAATCGCCGCCATCGGAATCCCAACCCAGAAGATTCTTCGAAGAGCCGCTAAAAACCTGGGTAAAAGATGCCCCGCTGTTGGTGGAGCGATAAACGGCTTCGAGACCAGCGTTCGAAGCTGCAACCAACGCATAAACATAGGTTGCATTGGCAGCTGTAATAGCCAGTTCTATTCTATAGCCATCGGATAGTACGTTGCTCCAGTTGGTTCCGCCATTGGTTGATAACCATATCTCACCTTGGGTTGTTGAGCCATAGAGTGTATTGAAATCTCCAGGTTTGTATTCCATATCTATGAAAGATATGGCAGAAAGTTGGCTGGACCAGGTAGTCCCGCCATTGGTGGTTTTAAATACGCCATCGCTGGTGGCAGCTATCAGAATCTGATTGTTGTTGGGGTCAATTAAAATGCGGTTAACCATAGCGCCATCGCCAATATCATAGCTCAAGCCTGTTGTATTCCAGGTAGTTCCTTCGTTGGTCGATTTGAGTACGCCGATACTTCTGTTATCCCAACCGTCACGGTCGCCAGTGGCAATATAAATAGTTTGTGAGGTGGCATAGTCCGAAGGAATGCAAATATCCGAAACCCCCAGCACATCGTTATCATCGGTGAGACAAATCCAGCTTGAGCCGTTGTTGGTGGTCATCCACAATCCACCCGCAGGAGCACCCACCCACCAGGTGTTGTTGTTCGAAGGGTGGAAGGCAATGCAGTTTACTCGTCCAACACCTGCATAGCCGCCAGTAGAATTGTCTGGACCCAGCTCAACCCAGTTGGCATTTTTAGCATCTTTGGGATTGGTATTTTTTACAAACTCGTCGTAAACCTGTTGTGCCGACCGGTTAGGGAATTGGCCGGTGGCTGCATCAACCTGAGTTTCCATGCGATAATGCCAGCGATGATACTGTTTCCAGCCACGGGCTTTCATTTTTTCACCGTTAACGAGATAATAGCCATTTCTATCCACATTAAATGGAGTCCAGTAATCGTTAAAGGCTTCTTCGTAATCGAAAAGAGTAAGCTCCGTTGACTTTTTATCTGTTGGAAGGTTCTTTGTCCAGGGCTGAGCAAAAGTAGCCACTGCTGAGAACAATAAAAATAGGGTAATTAATAGAATTTTTTTCATTACATAATGTTTTGAAATGGTTTGTGTACCGGATTTATTTAGCGCAAAAATAGAATACTAAGTTTAAAAATTCCACTATCTGACACACATTTAAACCCCGATTTTTAAAACATTAATCCGAATTTAACAATTCGGAACAACCCGTAAATTGTTTTATACCAATATGAAATGATAAAAAGGTAAAAAAAAGTGCTGCCCACAATATTGAGCAGCACCGAACTTAAAACTATTGATGATTAACGAATACTGATTAATGGGTGTAGATATAGGCACTGTTTCTGTTTCCGGCTTCAGTGGTATACCAATTGGTGTGTTGTACACCTCCACTCTCGGCCCAGGGTGCAAAATAGTTGTAGGCATTAATAATAGGCGCTTTTTCGATGGGATAATCAAATCCTTCCACCATATTGATGGCCCAGGGCAAACCGTTTTCGGTTAAGTAATAATGGCTCTGTGCCGGAAAAGTTGCATCTTGTCCGGTTCCAAACAATCCGCTGTTTACTAAGCTGGTAGGAGCAAAGTTTTTCAGGTGTACTTCGCGGCCTCTTTCTCCATTAACAAAGATGAATGGATTGAAAGGTGCTTGTCCAAGATTGGCTGGATTGATAGGATAGCTGAACGAAATCAGGAATTCAATTATTTGTGGTTCCACATAGATGGCGCCCAAACGGGTATTAACTCCTGTTCCATCGCCGGGGTGAGGAAGCAAATCAAAGGTATTGTCGAAGAAAACAATGACAGCTTTTGATTGGTTGTTTTCCAGATTCTTATTGTTAAGACTAACTATATTTTGAGTCAGGCTGAAATCGCCGGTTACACCACTAATAGCATCTCCACTTACCGGAAGCTCAATGCCGAAGCCGTTTTTATAGGCAGCTCCAATGGCTTTTACTGAGAGTTTTACAAACATTTCAACTGCGTTGTCGTTTGAATTTGTCACTGTATTGAATTGATAATCAATTACCAAATCGTTGAAATCATAATCGCCTTTATAGGGCCACAAGTCTTCGAAAGCAAGTGCGCCATAAGTATTTTCATCGGGGAAATAGTTGTTGAAAGCGCGGTCGGGATCGGTTGGATAGTCGTCGAAATCATCGTCAACGCCGTCGCTATCGGTATCGGTGGTTCCGCCACCATTGCCAGTACTGCCTGGATTACAGAAAGTTTCGGGGATAGAAGCTTCGCAATAGGTAACCGATGCAGCTATAGATCCATTGTTCACTTCAATTCCGTTTTCGTCGCAGAAATCGAGCTGACCCGACAAATAAGCACCTGAATTGATGGTGGTTGCACTCGCCACAATCACTTTGGAATAGTTGGATCCGTTGCCGGTAATGTCTTCGTTAATCATCATGCTTGCAGCTTCAACCAGTGCCTGATCGTAAAGTTGAAGGTATCCCCCGCTATTCAAGGTGAGCAACCCGTTGATGTCCATATAGGAATAGTTCTTCAAAGTGCTGTTATTGTTAAAGTTACCAGCCACATTCACACGGCAGTGATTCTCGAAGTTGGCAGAACCATTATTATTAACGGTTCCGGCAATATTTAAAATTCCTTCGTTATAGGTAATATTGCTGTTATTGTAATTATTGGAAAAATTGAGGATTCCATAATTATACAATTTTCCACCTGAGTTGATATTGGTTCCTGCAAGGCTTATTTGGCCATAGTTTTTAAAAGTACCATTAATACTAGGTCCGGATCCTACCATAAAAGCATCGCTGTAATTTTCAATTACAAATCCGGTACCATTCATATTCAGGTTACTGGAAATAAATGCTCCATCGTCGTTAATGATGATGGTACCTGTACTTCCGTTGATATTCTGTGGCATTAATGTTCCGCAAACTTTCAGGGTACCGCCATTCAGATTCAGATTTCCGGTGAAAGATGCTCCTGTTAGAATACAAACTGTTTGACCTGCATTAAGATCCAGATTTCCGGTTTGATGATTGGCAATGGTAACTGTACATGAAGTACAACCAGGACCGGTTACTCCGTTTTTAAACTCCCCATATGATTTGTTTGCCGAGAAAGTATATTCCAAATTTGTACCACTTATTTCGATGGTTGCTGTGGTGATTTGTCCGGCGCTGGTTGTGCGGCGGATATAAACTTGCTCCTGGTAAGATGGAATGGTAATTTGTGTTTCAAATACCTGACTTTTGTCAGTAATACCTTCTTGTACCACCATACCACCATCGTTGGGGTTTCCGTTGAAAATTTCAACTTTTGCTGCGGGTTGTCCCAATAAATCGGACGAAGTAACCTTTACCGCCAAAGTTTCGCTGGTTGAAAAATCGAAATTGGCAGGAACTACCAAATCGTCCATGCTTTTAACGGGGTTGTTATTTTCTTGCTGCGTGAGTTCTTTCTTACACGAAGCTGCGGAAAGGAGTACAAGAATACTCATAACCGCCCAATTAATTTTTAATAATTTTTTCATGTTCATAGTTTTTAAATTCTATTTTACTCATTTTCAATCATTGTGCCAAAACAATTTCATAATTAAATAAATTTACTTAAAATACTGTTTTTCAATTCAATAAAATAAATAAATACCTATTGAAATCTTGAATTGTAGTTGTATATATTCTATATTTGAGAATAACTCTCCCATTACATTCTATACGAGTACGTGTAAGACTTCATCTAAATATACAAAACTTTTCGCAATAATTGAAGTCCGGAGCGTGAAATATTTATTTTGCTCCCATTGGTGAGAATGAGTTGGTAGGAATTTTTATTGTAATTCTCTAATTTTCTTATAAATGCGGTATTTACTATGAAAGACCTGTGAACCCGCACAAACTTACTGGAATCCAGATTGTCCTCAAAAAACTTTAACCTGCCATTTTTCAAAAAACTGCGGTCTTTGGTATGAATGTCTATATAATCGTCCTGAGCTTCAATAAAAAGTACATCGTCCAGAGCTATCAAATGGATATCGTTTTTATCCTTTACCGCAATTCTATCCGGCTGCTTGCCTTCGTTCGATTGAATATTCGACATTAACTCATGAATATCGGGCTGTATCGATGTTTTGGTTTGCAGCTTTTCAGCAGCTTTGTCTATGGCTCCCCGAAGCCGTTCTTTGCTATAAGGCTTGAGCAAATAATCGATGGCGTTTTTTTCGAAGGCCTCGATGGCATACTGATTATAGGCAGTTGTAAAAATTATAAGCGGTGGATTATCAAGAAGTTCCAGCAACTCAAGACCTGTGAGCTTGGGCAGTTCAATATCGAGCAGCACCAAATCGGGCTTTAAATCCTGAATGGCTTTGAGTCCACTGTAGCCATTATCGAAGGTTCCAACCACCTCTATTCGTTCATCGGTTTGAAGATATTTGGTCAACAAGGCTACTGCAAGCTGCTCATCTTCAACTATTATGGTTCGGAGTTTACTCATCGGTTTTAACATTTTGGGGGATTATTATCCGGACTTTAAAAATATTGTTTTTTTGTTCAACCTTGAAAAGATGAAATTCTTTAAAGAGAATTTCGAGTCTTTTTCGCACTGTGTACAACCCCATACCCGACCCTTTGCGTACCGCAGTTTTCTCATCGTAGTTATTTTCTATTTCAATATACAACTGACCTTGTTCTTCGGTGCAGGTAAGTTTAATGTACACTTTATCAGGAACTCCCTGAAGCCCGTATTTAATGGCATTTTCCATAAGTGGCTGCAGAATAAGTGCCGGAATTTTAAGTTGACTACATGAACTTTTCCAAACTTTCTCAAACCCAATCTTCGAGCCAAACCGCATGGTCTCGATGGACATATAACGCTCCAGGTTTTTCATTTCATCGTCGAGGGGAATGAGCATTTTATAATCCTGATGCAGGCTAAACCGCAGATAGTCGGAGAGTTCCAGAAGCATCTCCGAGGCTCTATCGGGATCAATTTGAATGAGTGCGTGAAGCGAATTGAGCGAGTTAAAAAGAAAGTGCGGATTGAGTTTGCTTCTTAAAAGATTGATTTCGGTATCTTTCAAAGTGCGCATCAAATCGTTTTCTTTTTTTTGCCTCTGTTGAATGGAGATGAAATAATTGTTCAGATGGTAAAACATGATGAGCACAATATACATCAGAAATCCGTTGAGATATCGCCAACTGATGGCCTCCCACAAAAAATTCTGAATGGGGGTGTTGTCGGGATAAATGGCTGTGATTAAATAAATTCCGCTGATTACCCAGATGCTCACAATCACAATAACCGAGGTGCTGTGTTCTACAAGCATTGAGAGTAGGCTCTGTTTCTGAGTCTCGTTGAACCGGATAAAAAACCACAACCCCAGCCCGAAAATATAAAACAGGATTCCATAAACCAATCCATCGACCAGGGCATAAACCCAATTAAAACTAAAAAGTTGAATGAGCGCAAAGGTCTGTATGCCAAAAATAACAGACCAAACCAGACTAAAAATAGCCAGGTTTGTTCTGTTGCTTAATACCGGATGTGGTTTCATAGACTGAGACCCTTATGGCTTTAATAGGATTTTATTTCGGCGCCTCCAAATATAACAAGTCCTTTGATATAGAGCACCGGTTCGTTTTCGTTTAATGTACTCGATGGTCTCGAAACATATCGTTCGTCGGAGAAGCCCCCAAATATGGGTGTAGCTTCGAGCACGATATTCCAGTCGCTGGGCACAATAATTTCCGATCCGCCAAACATAAAGAATACGTTCAGATAGTTTTTGCCCGGGGCTAACCTTGAGCGGGTCAAATTGAGCTCCGATCCGCCAAATATGGCTGTCATGCTACCGCCTCTGAAGTTATTGGTTACTATGCGCTTGCTGGTTCCGCTAAAGATGGCCACATCGTCCACAAATTCTGTATCGCTGTATGCTTTGTAGCGTTTTTCGTCGGTTCCTTGCGATGGGTTGCCGGTGGTGGCATGGTCGGAAGCAGGTTCATTGGTTTCGGTAAAAGGAGTAAATTCTTCCTTGACTCCGTGTTTCCAAGGCCGGCGGTTTTTTCTTAAATGACGTGGAATGCGTTGGCCGGGTCTTTTAAAGATGATGATTAATCCAATGATAATGATAATTATGGGGAAGATGAGCTGACCTGTTCTTATTTGCAAATCGAGAACTTCGGGCATCCAGAACAGCATACCGATGGCTACAAGAATAAAGCCGGAAGTTTGTTCTTTGGAAAGAGTGATATTAAGAAGGCCGATTCCAATGAGAAGGGTTTTCCAGCTAAAGATATAATGCCGCATTTCGGGGGTGAAAAAATCGAAGCTTTTCAGCAGAAACAGAATTCCGATAACGAGAACTACGATGCCACCAATCAGATGGCTCTTGCTTTTTGGGGGGACATTTTCAGTATTCATGGCTATAATTTTTTATTGTTATTTCTGATTTTTAGGCAAAAATAACCAGTTATGGGGACTTGGGCAACGGGTTTTCGGTAAGTGGAGGTTATGTTTCGGTGAATGGTTGCTGCAAACCGCCAGGCAATATTTTCTTGTAGTTTGCAGGGACAGATAATGGGCTATGGATTCAAATTGTCATTATTCGCTGGCAAATTGGAATGAATATCGAGCTGTGGGAATGGAATCACAATGCCTTTTTCTTTAAATGCTTTGTCTATTGAAATCACCAAATCGCTGCGCACATCGAATCCAATGCTGAAATGAGCCACCCAGAATTTCAAAACCAAATCGATGGAGCTGCTGCCAAATTCCTGAGCATAAACAATGGGTTCGGGGGTTTTCAATATGCGTTTGTCCTGCGACATAAGCTCGTGAAGAAGTTTAACCACCATTTCCAGGTCGGTGCCATAGGCCACGCCAACCTGAAGGATAAACCTCCTTCGGCTGCTTCCCATGGTCCAGTTCACCAGGTGCTGATTCAGCAAATCGCCATTTGGGATAATTAAATCGGCTCCATCCCAGGTAGTTACTACCGAGCTGCGGATTCCGATGGATTTCATGGTTCCGTTCTGTCCGGCTACATCAATTATATCGCCCACATTCACGGGTTTTTCGAAAGCAATGATGAGCCCGCTCACTAAGTTATTCACCAGGGTTTGCAAACCAAAGCCAATGCCCACACTCAATGCCCCCAGAATAATGGCAAACCTATCCATGGG
This sequence comes from Draconibacterium orientale, assembly GCA_020718205.1. GTDB lineage: Bacteria > Bacteroidota > Bacteroidia > Bacteroidales > UBA12170 > UBA12170. The sequence goes on along the minus strand of DYSN01000012.1, from coordinate 5,405 downwards.
AATGCCAGCCGAGACAAAGGCCAGAAGGAGTCCGACGGCAAAAATGGCAATTCTGATTAGCAATAACCAGCTCCCCAGGCCACTCTTTTTCAGCTGACTGGGTTTTTCAAGATTGTCGGCGGCAATCAGAGCCACAATACGCGAAATAAAGGCAGAAATAACAATAACAATGATAAAGATGAAAATGCTTTCGTAGGTGAAAGTAAAACTTCCGATACTTCGTTCATTGCTCAAAAAATCTTCGAAAGGGGCGGTGATGCTTTGGAAAAAATAGTTGGTTCGGGCCACCAGAATTAACCATCCGCTAAAGAAAAGCAGATAAGCATAAATAGGCATTCCTGTGCCGTAAGATTTCTCCGACCTTGTTATATTTTCGGCATCGGCATTAAAAAAGAAAGATGATATTCGCAAAACTTCGCTCAAAAGCCGCACTGCCCAAAAAAGCAATAAAGCAATAATGAGCAGGAACATTCCATTGGTCATCAGGGTTTTCGAAAGATTGTAATCGCCTGCCAGATTATAGTAAATGGCTCCGGTTTCGAGCAAAGTCATAAGGCCTATAGAAAGAACAATAAGCGGCTCTCCAATTTTCTCACGTTGTTTTTTTAGCAGCAAGAAGACACCTGTAAACAGTCCCACAATGCTAAGAGCCAAAATACCATAGCGCTCGTAGGCCGAGTATTTGAGAATCAAATTATCGAAAAATGCCAATATAAAAAAGCCATTAAACACCATCCAAACCTTAAAAAAGTAGGGCGAAGTGGTTTTTTTGAGAATGGGAGTGAGTAAAATGGCACTGGCAATCCAGATAAGACCGCTAAAAACCTGAGGCGGCGAAGCCAGAAAGTATTGAAAGATGGTGAGCACAATGAGTACCGACGATGCTAAGGGATAAAGCAGCACATGATTTTGCCCGTGCAGAATGGCCAAAATATATTGGCTGTTAAAGCGCCGTTTTAGCATCATCAGGTAAAAATAGGTCGCAACAATCAGCAGCACAAGCAGCAAGAGCTCCTGCGAATGGTTCAACACATAAAAAACAATCAACAGCACCGCTTTGCTCCACGACCGCGAAATGGATTGACGGATGGCTTTTTCTTTATAAGCCGAAGTTTGATCGTTTGAAGAGGGTCGCAAAGAAAAATCGCTCATCACCTCGCTGCGGTTCTTTTCAACATCTGAAATCTTGGTTTCTATCCTGATTTTCAATCGGTTGATTTGCGATTCGAGCTTTTGAATGCTATCGAGCGATAATTTTAGCGCACTGTTGATTGGATACAGATTTTTATTGAGCGTTGCGAGTTTGTGATAATAGAGTTTTAGTGCGGTAGTATCCTTCGGAACCACATATAATACCGAATCGGCAGCTAAAGAATCGAGCCTCCATTGAGCCAAACCCAACGACCTGTGATATCCGTAAACCTTTTGCACCTGCTGATTGGTACGATTGAGCAATTCATGCAACAGGATGGATGTGGCGGTGAGATTTCGCGAACTGATTATATTGTCGCGGTTAATGAGGATGCCATCGATGGCTATCTCTTTCCATTGATAAATAAGGGTGATTTTGCCGCGGATAGAATTATAACTAAAATCCTGCGATACAATATCCCAGGCTTTCTCAATCTCGGAGTTCAGATTGATGAAATTTCTGCTTTGGGTTAGAATGGTTTTATGTTCCGCGAAGTCTTTATTGCGGCTGGCCAATGTTTTGCTGGCTATGGATCCGGTGGTGTGGTATTTTGGGTTTTTGGTGAGCAAGACACTATCTTGTAAAAGAGTGCTGTCCGCATTTTGAGCCTTTACCCCGATAGACGAGAATAAAAGAATCAGTCCTAAAACAATAGCTGATTTTCCGGGGGTCGAAAAATAGCCATAAACTTTAGGAAAGGGATTAATTGGCCTGAGAGTCACTGGCAAAAAGATTGAATTACCTACAATTTTCATTCATTAAGGGTCTTGGTCACTTATGAACAAATAAACTAAAAAAATTGATTTCCAATTCGTTTGGTTCAGAATTTTTCATGGAAGCCTTAATCCAATTTCTGGGTAAAATACTTTTCAAATTATTTGTTTCCGCTCAGATTTTTCACAGTGCTTATTTCAATATACGAGGCTCCACCTGCTTGTCCGAAATTGCTCGAAATCACAGCCACCAAATTATATTTATTAAAGGTTTCTTTATGGCTCAAGTTGTTAAGAGCCAATTGAATAAACTGAGCATGATTGGTGGGAACTTCCATAAAATCAACATGCACGCCATAGGAGAGCGATAGTTTGCGGCCCACCTCGGGGTCGTAGCACTGGGCATAAATGGTATGTCGTCCGCGGTAGGCTGCCAATGCTCTTATGGTGTTGCCAGTGGTGGTATCGGCAATGATGGCGCGTACATCGAGTTTTTCGGCTGCTTCTATCATGGCTTTGGTTAGCTGAGCCGCCACCTGATCGTGCAAACGAAGGGGTTTTTTATTGAAGTCGCTCTCCGGTTTCAGCAGGGCGCGATAGGTTAAGGTGTTCGATTCCACTTCTTTGGCAATGCTGGTCATCATTTTTACCGATTCCATCGGATATTTTCCATAGGCCGTTTCTCCGCTGAGCATTATGGCATCGGTACCGTCGAAAATAGCATTGGCCACATCGTTTACTTCGGCGCGGGTAGGTCGTGGATTTTCGATCATGCTGTGGAGCATTTGAGTGGCCACAATCACGGGCCGGCGACGATTCAAGGCTATTTCGACCAGTCTTTTCTGAACCACCGGAAGCTTTTCGGGCGAAATTTCGATTGCCAAATCGCCACGAGCCACCATCACACCATAGGCCACATCGAGAATTTCTTCAATATTCTCAACTCCTTGCTCGTTCTCTATTTTGGCTATAATGCTGATATTGCTTCCCAAATCGTCGAGAATTTGCTGAACGGCAAGCACATCCTCGCGGTTCCGAACAAATGAATGGGCTATAAAATCTACCTTTTCTTCCACTGAAAATCTGATAAACTCCTTGTCTTTTTCCGAAAGCGAGGGAAGTTTGATGTGGATGGATGGAATGTTCACACTTTTCTTGCCCGCAATTTTTCCTCTGTTCATCACCATGCAGTCGAGATATTGGCTGGTTTTACTTTCTACGATAAGCTCCATCTCGCCATCGTCGACGAGTATTTTGGTGCCTACGGGAATGTCGTTTGCAAAATTGCGATAGCTAACTCCCACAAAATCGCCTGATTGTGCCAAATTAGGATCACCGGTCATTTTAATATGGTGGCCATATTCCACCAAAATGGGCTGGGGTAGGGGAAGGGTTCTGATTTCGGGGCCTTTGGTATCGACTAAAATGGCAATTTTATCGGAAACCCGGCGAACGTTGGCTATAATTTGCCGGGTGCCTTCTAAGCTCGCATGGGCTGTGTTGATACGAATCACATTCATGCCATTGTTAAAGAGCTCCCTGATGAAATCCACATCGCACTTTAAATCGGAGATAGTAGCGACTATTTTTGTTCTTTTTCTCATAAAATATGGTTTAAAGGGACAAAGATAAAATAAGCATCCGACAATATATATGAAGTTATTGTGAATGTGTGAAGGAAAAAACAGGGTTGCAATAAAAGGTTTTCAACTTGTGATAAAAATATATTAAGTTGCAGAAATACAGTATCTTAAGGATAATACTTGTTTTATTCTGACAATTCTGAATAGGAAAATACAAATTCTTAGGGCCTTAAACTATTTCCTTGCCAAAAGGAGTAAGAGCCAGTCCAGCCATTTTAAAATGTTGAAGCGCAAAAGGAAGTCCAATGATGGTGATGGCTAAAATAACTCCAAAGAGCAAATGGGTAAGCGCTATCCAGATTCCTCCAACAAAAATCCAGATAATATTCATAAGAGTGGAGAGGCATCCGCCGCCATTGGAGCTTTCACGAACCTGGCTTCCAAAAGGCCAAAGTGCCAGCATTCCCAGTTTAAGTGTCTGAATACCAAAAGGAATTCCAATAATGGTTACCATGAGCAAAATGCTCGACACAAAATACTCCAGTGCGGTAATCAATCCACCAAAAATCAACCAAACGATATTGCCAAGGAATTTCATAAATCTGAATTTTAATGATTTGACCTGGGTTGGGGTTTTTGGTTACAGAATCATTTCACTTGATTTATTTTTATTCATTAGAAGAATTAAAAAAAACAAGTTTCTCCCAATTTATTTCACCATTTTCTTTACAGAATTCTATTGAAAATTCACGTGTGAAAAGGTTGATCATACGAGAGTATGATTCTACAAATTTTTCGTTTTTTTCCTTTGCCAAATGCCCTAAAGGCTCGATAATTAAGATATATAAGTAAATAGAATAATATAATATCGTATAATGTTGTATATATGAAATAATAATTGTATATTTGTATCAATATGAGATATATAACATTAAAAACAGAGGAGATTGAATCCTTGAAGCAAATCCTCAAGAATAGCACGAATAATACAATTCGTAAAAGAAGTCAATGTCTGCTTTTATCAAATGAGCGACGAACGATAACAGATTTATCAAGTATTTTTAGTGTAAACCGAAGAACGATTGAACGATGGTTTGATGCTTGGGCTATAAGCGGAGTTTATTCACTTCCCATAGCCGCTGGCAGAGGGGTTAAAACCCGTTTAATCGGCTACGAGCAAGAAATCGCTGAACAACTTGAAATTCATAGCAGAAATCTGAAAAATGTTCTTCTTTACATGGAGAATCAACACAATATTAGAATCTGCAAAAAAACCTTGCAGAATTTTTTAAAAGGTACTGGGCTATAGATGGAAAAGAGCCGGATTATCATTAAAGAGTAAGCGAAATAAAGATGAATTTATTTACAAACAAAAGCAAATAGAAAGTCTTAAACAGTTGGAAGACAATGGCTACATTGATTTGTATTTTGGTGACGAGAGTCACTTTGGACTAACACCCAATGTGCCTTATGCCTGGCAAACAAAAGAAAATCAGATACTCTTACCTGCAGCCAAAGGCAAATTTCTAAATGTTGTGGGTTTAATGACCCGAAAAAATGACTTGTTTTATGAAGTACTGGAAACCACATTTAATTCAGAGAGATTAATCAGTTTTATGGATCAATTTGCATTGACGATAAACAAAAAAACAGTCGTGATACTTGACAATTCCCCAATTCACAAATCAAAGAAATTCATCAACAAATTGGATGAATGGAGAGAAAAAGACCTGTTTATTTACTTTTTACCTCCTTATTCCCCTGAGCTAAACCTAATCGAAATTCTGTGGCGAAGAATCAAATATAATTGGCTTCCATTCAAATCCTATATCTGTTTTCAAAATCTAAAAGATAGCCTAACGTATGTATTGAATAATTTTGGCATCGAATACGACATTATATTTTAGCTATTACTTA
>DYSN01000166.1 GCA_020718205.1 Draconibacterium orientale | reverse complement strand
TCCAACTTCTACCTTGTAGGATTCAACATATTCTATGAGTTCCTTAATTAATTTAATTTGCTCCGACATTGTATTAAATATAAAATTTTACAATTATTTAGTAATTCATATATACAAAATTGTATAACTATGAAAACGAAATTACCTGTTATAGTATTTTTTATAGGTCTTTTAACAGCAGCTACATCTTGCAAAACAAGTCAAAAGACCACAGAGTCTCAGATGACCATATATATTGAGAAGAACAATGAGCTTCCGAAAATGAAATTCAGTTTTATCAATGGGCAGGGTTATAACTACCCCACCTTTGTGGTTTGGAAAGAAAGTCCGGATGATAAATACTTAGAAACGCTTTTCATTACAAAGAGCTATGCCAGCGGCATATTTGGTCACGAAATGCAGGGGGATACCTTATGGAAAAAAACCGCCGGGCCCAGTTATCAGCCCGCCGCACTTCCCTATTGGACTCACAAAATTTGTTTTCGTATAATACTGATATTAACCTGATTAAATACGGATTATTCGCTCAGGTTTCCAAAACAATATTTAAAGAATCGCTTTTGGTGAGCTTAGGTTTAAGAACCGATGGGAATAATTATAACAGCAATATGGCCAATCCGCTCAATCAATTTTCGCCCCGGTTGGCTCTCAGCTACTCACTTACCGACCAGATTAAAATAAACGGTGGATTGGGTCGCTACTATCAACAACCGGCCTACACCACTTTAGGATTCAAAACCAATTCCGGCGCGCTGGCCAATGAAAATACCGCCACCTATATTGGTGCCAACCATTATAATCTGGGAGTGGAATACCAATTCACCGGCCCCATGTCGTTTTCAATTGAAGGATTCTATAAAGATTATTTTCAATATCCCATCGACCTGAACACCGGAGCCGGTTTGGCCAATCAGGGAGCCGAATACAGCAGTGTATACGGAGCTGTTCCTGTGGTTTTTAACGGAAAGGGACAAGCCCTGGGGTTTGAAGTTTTGCACAGAATCAATTTTAGTAATTTCAGCTTATTGGCGGCTTACACCTCTGTTAGAAGCCAATTTACCGATATCAACGACCAATTGATTCCTTCATCCCGGGACAGTCAGCATTTGATAACCATCACCGGTTCGAAACAATTTAAGAAGAATTGGCGGGCAGGATTTCAATGGCGTTTTGTGGGTGGCTTGCCCTATACCCCCTACGACCTTGAAACTTCGGCCAATATTGAAGCCCGGAATGCCAATGGTCAACCCTATTTCGACTACGAAAAACTCAACAGTTTGCGGTTCGATCCTTTTCATCAGTTAGACCTCAGAATCGACAAAAATATTTTTTTAAAAAATAGGGTTTGATGTTGTATCTGGATAACCAAAATGTATATAATTTTAAAAGCGCAGGACAAGACAATATTGTCCGGGCAAAAAACCCCGATGAAGCTTTCAGACGGCAATCAATGGAACTACCTATGTGCTTGAAAGTGTTGAAAATACCTCGGGAACTATTTTGCCAACAGTGGGTATTATGGTTAAACTTTAACAATGAAAAAAACTTCAATTAAAACTCTGAATTTGATTTTTGGCGCATTAATAATTCTATTCACCTCATGCATTTTCGACGATGATATGGTAAATACAAGCACAGTAAAAGACCTGGATATTGAAAGATATTTTGGGAAATGGTACGAAATTGCCAGGTTCGACCACCGGTCTGAAAAGGACATGGTGGGGGTAACAGCCACCTATTCCTATAGATCCGACGGATTGATAAAAGTGGTTAATCAGGGCTACTTAAATAGCCTCGATGGTCCGTTTAAAACATCGGTTGGTAAAGCAAAAATTCCGGACGAAACCAAGCCTGGCAAGTTTAAAGTGTCGTTTTTCTGGATACTTTATTCCGACTATAATGTCATGGAATTGGACTCACTCAACTATCAGTGGGCTTTGGTGGGAAGCAAATCTTCGAATTTTTTATGGATACTCAGCCGAACAGAACAACTCGACGCTGATGTTAAAACACACCTCATCAACAAAATTGAAGAACGGGGTTACGATTTGGAGAAGCTCATTTGGGTGGAACAACGAAAAACAGCACTATCGCAAACGATCCATTGATTTAATCAGATTTTCATCCTTTTGAATTCCCCTACTGGCCAATAAAAGAAACAAGAAGGATATAGCGGGCATAAAGCTGGCCAATCCATATTCAGCAGGATTGCCCGCATTGGATTCCAAAATGCCAATATAGCCAAAGAAATATGCACCTAATAGAATCAAAACCAATGCCATAGCTATTTTGGTGATGTTCATTTGCCGATTTCTGTTTTTAAAAGAAAAAAGAGCTGCCAAACTCAATATAACAACAAATACCACCAAAGCCATCAGGGGTAACAAAAAGTAAGGACTCAGCTGCATGGTAGGTGCCGGATCGAAAAACTGAATTTGATAAAGATAGAAGGCAAAATTACTATTCCCATAAAATTTTGCCAGGGGGAATGCAAACATGAGCACTGCAGCCAGGGCAGCCAGAAATAAATATAGACTCTGAACACGTTGTATCATGATAAATATGCTTTTGATGGCAAATATAAACCATTAATTAAATTGGAAAAATAAGACGCAAAAATTATCGGTCTATTTAAAAAAGTATATATTTGCAGAAATATTCCTGGTAATCATTCGATAATTTTAAAATTCCGAATTTTATTTTTAAAGAACAACAAAAAATCATAATAATCTTTTTATGTACGATATTATTGAATTGAGTAGCAAAAAAGTTGCGGAACTCAAAGACATTGCTCAGCAATTAAACATCCCTAAAGCTGAGAAATACCTAAAACAAGACCTTATCTATAAAATACTCGATCAACAGGCTCTTAACCCTACTCCCGAAATTTTAGAGAAAGAGAATCAAGAGAGTAAAGAAATCAAAGAAAATAAGCACAAGAAGCTTCGAAAACGAATCCCATCGGGCGAAGGTAATGGCGAAAGACCCAACCGTCCTCCCCATCGTGATCCCAAAGCACCTTCTCAGCCCATCTTCTCAACCACTCCAGCCAACGCCGGATCTGATGAGCAAGAGGAAACCGAGTCGCCAAAAGCTCCTGTTTCCATCGAAAAGGAAATGAGTCTCATAGAAGAAATAAAACAAGCTGGCACCGATTTGCCAACTACCGAAAAAACCGAAACCACCGAGCGCCGACCTTTTAAAAGGAATGAGTTTCCCCGAGATAGAGAACGTCAGGATTATAGAGGACCTGGAGATTCACGCGAAAACCGCCCCGACAACAGAGAAAGATCCGAACCACGCGAAAACCGCCCCGACAACAGAGAAAGATCCGAACCACGCGAAAACCGCCCCGACAACAGAGAGCGTTTCGAACCCGGGGAACGCGCTGAAGGTATTGAACCACGTGAACCACGCGAACCACGTCAGGATAACCGCGAACGTCTCGAGCCCAGAGACCACGTTAGCGACCGCCCCGGCTTTGTAAGAAGAAGTCCGGACCAAAAACCAGCCGTTCAACAGCCTAAAGAAGAGAAAAAACCTGTTTACGATTTCGACGGAATCATTGACAGTGAAGGCGTTTTGGAAATTATGCCCGACGGTTATGGCTTTTTACGCTCTTCCGATTATCATTATCTAAACTCTCCCGACGATATTTATGTATCTCAGTCGCAAATCAAATTGTTTGGCATGATGACCGGTGATACAGTGAAAGGAAGCATTCGTCCACCAAAAGAAGGCGAAAAATACTTCCCGCTTATTAAAATCCATACCATAAACGGAAAAACAGTTGAAGAAATAAGAGACAGAATCCCTTTCGATTTTTTAACTCCGCTTTTCCCTGAACAAAAATTTAACCTTACTGGTCATAAAGGAAGCACCATCTCTACCCGTTTAATCGACTTGTTTGCCCCAATAGGCAAAGGTCAAAGGGGTTTGATTGTTGCTCAGCCAAAAACAGGTAAAACTGTGCTTCTCAAAGAGATAGCCAACGCCATAGCCGAAAATCACCCCGAAGTTTATCTCATCATTCTATTGATAGATGAAAGACCCGAGGAAGTTACCGATATGGAACGCAGTGTGAGAGCAGAAGTTATCGCTTCTACTTTTGATGAGCCCGCCGAACGTCACGTGAAGATTGCCAATATTGTGCTCGAAAAAGCCAAAAGAATGGTAGAAAGTGGTCACGATGTGGTTATCCTTTTAGACTCCATCACTCGTTTGGCCCGTGCCTACAATACTGTTTCCCCCGCTTCCGGAAAAGTTCTTTCGGGTGGTGTGGAAGCCAATGCACTTCAAAAACCTAAACGATTCTTTGGCGCTGCACGTAAGATAGAAAATGGTGGTTCACTGTCAATTATAGCTACTGCACTTACCGAAACAGGTTCTAAAATGGATGAAGTTATCTTCGAAGAATTTAAAGGTACCGGTAATATGGAGCTTCAGTTGGATAGAAAAATCTCCAACAAACGTATTTATCCTGCCATCGACATTGTGGCTTCAAGTACCCGTCGCGAAGACCTTCTTATCGATAAAGAAGCTATGCAACGCGTTTGGATTTTGCGCAACCACTTAGCCGATATGAACCCATTGGAAGCCATTGAATTTGTGAAGGACAGAATGAAATTCACCGATACCAACGAGGAGTTTTTGATCTCCATGAATGGTTAATCACCCTAAAAATATCTCTA
>DYSN01000165.1 GCA_020718205.1 Draconibacterium orientale | reverse complement strand
CGAGGCTTCATCCGGATTTGGAATCATTCAAATATTGCCAAGATTCAAAAGTTGCCGATTTCTATTTTTCGCAAAAAAACTGCCCGCATAGCTGGTGGGCGGATGCGTTACACTAAGCAGTATGTTGAGCAAATTCCAGTTCCGGAAATATCATTAGAAGATCAAAAACCATTTATCGCAATGGCAAATATAATACTAACACTTAAACCACAAGGCAAAGACACAAATGATCTTGAGCAGAAAATCGACAGGCTTGTTTACAAGCTCTGAGTTAACTTATGAAGAAGTATTGGTACTAGAGCCGGCATTTGGCTTGAGTGAAGAAGAATATGTATCTATAAAATTGACGCAAAATGGAAATTAAAAAAATATTACTTTATAGTATTCAAGATAAAAAAATAGCTGTTTCAGTTTATTTTAATAAAGGTACTTTTTGGCTTACGCAAAAGGCGTTGGCTATGCTTTTTGGAGTTCAAACTCCCGCAATAAGTAAGCATTTAAAGAATATTTTTGATAGTCAGGAACTTGATGAAAATTCAGTTATTTCCATTTTGGAAACAACTGCCGAAGACGGCAAAAATTACGCTACCAAATTCTACCGTTTAGAAGCCATCTTAGCCGTTGGTTATAGAGTAAATTCTATTCAAGCCACTGATTTTAGAAAATGGGCAACCACTACACTCAACGAGTTTATCATCAAAGGCTTTGTGCTGGATGACGAAAGGTTGAAACAAGGGAAAAACTTTGGACAAGATTATTTTGATGAATTACTAGAACGAATACGAGAGATTCGAGCCAGTGAACGAAGATTTTATCAAAAAATTACCGATTTATATGCACTTAGTACAGACTACTCCAGAGAAAGTGAGCAGACCAGAAACTTTTTTGCAGCCGTACAAAACTTTACATGGGGCTAAAAACATGGAAGGATGCACCAGAAAGTAAAATCATGAAAAGTGATGTATCTATTGCTAAAAATTATCTGTCACACCGGCACATTAAAGAACTCAATAGAATAGTATCTGCCTATATAGATTTAGCCGAAAACAACGCAGAGCGTGGTATAGCCTTCAGCATGCAACAATGGGCAAAATTTTTGGAAAATTTTTTGGAGCTTTCTAATTATCCAATTCTCAAAGACAATGGTAAAGTGAGTATGTTTGAAGCTAAATTGAAAGCCGAAACTGAATTTGAAAAATTTAGAAAAATTCAAGACCAGTTATTTGAAAGTGATTTTGACAAAGAAATAAAAAAGCTGAACGATAAATTACAAAATTCTTGAACTTAAAAAAGACAAACTCGACATTTCCAAACACGAAAACAAAATAGATGCTATGGTTTTTCATCTTTATAATTTAACCGAAAGCGAAATGAATCAAGTGTTGGATAGTTTTAAAGATTTAAGCTTTAAAGACCGGAGCCAGATTCAGAATGAATACTGGAATATTGCCAATAATAAATTTCTACTTGAGATCTAATCACGAAAATAATCATCACCAATTTTAACCCATCTTGCAGCCTTTCGCTAAAAAAAGTAGAAAATATAGCCTAAAATCGGTTATTTGGCAATTTCGTACTGCTTTAAATAGCCTCCCCGGCTGTTTATCTCCACCACTCCATTGATACCGGAAAGGCGCCGTTTTATAATCCGGTCTTGAATGGTTCTCAGCTCCATGGCGGAGTATTTGTCGCGAAACTCAGGCTTCACATCGACAATGCATTGATATATTATGCCCAATCAGGTGGTGAAGAGTCCCATTTCCGGGATTCCGTATTCTTCGGGAATATTGGCCGAAGTGCTTTTAATTTTTTCGGAAATCAGCTGACGGGGAAGGTAAGTTCCCGGCTTTTCGTCGAAGACAATGGGCAGCACAGAAATTCCAAATTTCGAAATGGATCGAATTTTCTGAACTCCGGGCAAGTTTGCCATCTCCATTTCAACGGGGGCTGTTATAAATTGCTCTATCTCCTGGGTGGAAAGATTGCCCGATGTGGTAATCACCTGCACCTGATTGTTGTTGATATCAGGCACGGCTCCCACCGGAATTCGGATAATGGCATAAATACCAAAAGACGCCAAGGTGATGGTGAACAAAATGATAATAAGCTTATTACTGATACTGAAGGCGATGATTTTTTCTAACATTCTGGGTGGTTTTTAGTAGTGAGTGTAATTAGTGATTGCAAGTGTTTACTCTTCAATTTCTTCCCCTTCCATGGTATATTTTACTTCGAACATGGGAATGCTCCCCACATTTTTTGGGGCGCGGTAATCGGGGAGGTAGAATTTTACCTGGGTACTGTCGTTGAGCTTCTTAAGAAGATTATAAAAATTGTTTTTGCGGGTTTGATCGAAAACCAATGAAAGGGAATCGACCACTTTTTGTGGAATCAAAAACCTTGCAGCATCTATTTGGCTTGCAGAATCCTGACCTGAAGCCTGTTGCAGAAATCTGGAGAAATCATCCTCATTTGATTTATAGTTTTTGCCGGTGGCCAGCTCAAATTTCTTTCCCGCCTCATTCATTAGAATCTCCTTCTTTTCCATATCGCGGTCGTTGAAATAAACCAATTCAATTTTCAGCTCAGGCTTTTTCTTTTCCAATTGGGTGAGCAAATCGGCTTGTCTTTCAATCTTCGATGACAATGTTGTGTCTAAATAGCTGAAATCTATGGTTTTAATATCGCTGGGATCCACATTTAACGATGCCGAGAGCAAATCGTAGGGTGCCAAAGCCACCTTCATCACTAAGTTTTTCAGGGTAGTCCAAACTAATTTTCTGATGTTAATCTGGGGGTCGTTCAGGTCGCCCCGCACCGGAATATCGAGGTTTATCACCCCATTTCGATCTTTGAGAATATAAAGAGCAATTTTTAGTGGGAGTTTGTAGAACCCACCCACCTTGGGACCCACTTCGGCATGATGAATCACCAATTTGTTGTCGCTACTAAGCTGTCCACCTTTAATTTTAGTCACCGATTTATAATACATGTCGCCATAGAGAATGGGAAAACCGGTATATCGTTTTGAATAAATATTTAAATCGCTGAGCACAAAATCGCGAATCACATAGTTCAGGTCAATATCCATGGGGTTTTCCGGATTCAGTCCTACCTGAGCCACCAAAGTTCCCCGGTGATTCAATAGCATGGTGCTGTAGAGGTCTATCCATTTGGCGGTGCTGTAGATGCTGTCGGTATTCATCATGATTTCGCTCAGATGGTAGGTAAAAGGTTCTTCGGCAGTATTATCCACCAAATCCATAATACCCCCTTGAATGCTAACATAATCGAAACTATAGAACAACTCTGGAGTTGCAATACTATCTGTAGTGAGTGATTCGCTTTCTGATACTACCTCTTCTGTTTTCATAGCTTCCAAAAGGTTGATGGTGGAGTCGTAGAACTCAACATAGACCATAGGATTGGCAATAATAAGGGTATCGAAGGCGTAGTGAGAATTGAAATAGTCTATTTTCTTGATGGTTCCGTAAATATGCTCAGCCTGTAACAAGGGTTTATGGCGCAAATCGGTGGTTTTAAAATTTAACAAATCGTAGCTTCCTGTCACCAAAACGCGATCAATGCTATCCAGATTCCCTACAATTTTTAGGGAAGAATTCAGATTTCCTTCGAGAGAGCCAAGGCTGGCAAAAGGAAGTGTGTATTCGTAGAAGGGTTCAATATCGAGTTTATCTACGGTAAGATCGATATTGAAATGGTTTGTTTTGGGTTCAAAGTCAATTTTCGACTGAAAAAATCCGCCATTATTAAATGAAAATTTGAAACCGGCCTCCGAAGAGTTCTCCTGGTCGAAGCTGATATAGGTAATACGAAAATGCAATTCGCTGGTGGTAAATGTTTTACTCATCAATTTGTCTTCGTAAATGAGCATGCCGTTTCTAAGTTCCAGATTGGAGAGCTCGAAAATATAGTTGGTGGGCTCCTCGTTGGGGTTAGCGGGAATGGTATCGGCTGTTTCTAAAAAACGGGGGATATCGTCGAAATTGAAAGTGCTGTCGTTTTGAACGATATTGGCTTTGAGTCCTTCGATAAAAAACTGCTGAACCACAATGCGGTCGCTAAAAAACTGAAGCGGTTTGGTATTGACGAAAAGGGTATCGAATGCCATAAACACATCATTCCCGTTGGGCTCGAACAGCTTAAAATTCACGAGTTTAACACTTCCGCTAAAATAACTGATTTCTACTTTTTCAAGGTCAATTTGCCTTCCGATATACTCTTTGCTGTGTTCAATGGCATATTTTCGGGCCATTTCGGGGGCATACAGGAGCAACCCTGCAATTATTGCAATCAATAAAACGGTAACAATCAACAATATCTTTTTCATGGGTACTCGATGGTATTAAATGGTTCACTTTCTAAAGACTCAGGATATATAAAATACTAGTTTATTTCGGGATCGCCAAAGTGTAAAAGTACGAAATACAAATGGAAATGGTATTTGATTTTGGCACTTTTTCTCTCTTTAAAACCCTAATTTATTGGGAGACTTAATAATCAGTTTAAATATTCCTTCGATTCTTTCCGGAAATGAAATGCAGCCCTTCCTTAACTTACTGCGTTAATTAGCCAATTTTTATGGGTGATATACGAGATACTATTCTACGTTTCAACAAGGCCTAGCACCCAATTAGTCCAACCAATTATTGTTGATGCCCTCCTATGATATGTTGACTCTGATTGAACATTATAAAGATTTGAATGACTCATTTCTTCTACAATTGTATTTATACTGGGCATTTCTGCATTTGTCAAATGAAGCTTAATAATCCTATTAAAGATCTTATGAGAAAC
>DYSN01000164.1 GCA_020718205.1 Draconibacterium orientale | reverse complement strand
TAGCTCAAAAGGATGATAGCCCCGAAGTATGAGGGGATAGCGTCCTTGATACACAAATCCATCGCGCATTTGTTCGATGAGAATTTTTGGAGAAATTTTTAGGGTGGCGCAATGTCGAAGTCAGGAAAAGAATTCAGGTCGTATTTGTATTAAAAAAAATCCGGCAAGCAAAACTCACCGGATTTTCTATTTTTTAGCGTTAGATGATTACTGAGCCAGAATCATCACTTTATTGTTCAATACTTCGATAACCCCACTGTTGATGGGATATAAACTTTCGCTTTTTGCAGTATCTAAGACTCTGATTTGACCTTTTTTAAGACCAGCTATCATGGGCGTATGGTGATCCAGTACTTCGAAAGAGCCATCGAGTCCGGGCAATTGAACCAGATGGGCTTCTCCCTGAAAAATGATTTGGTCGGGGGTTACAATTTCTAAATACATGATGGGCGATTAGTTTTGACCTAATAGTTTTTTACCTTTTTCTATAGCTTCATCAATGGTTCCAACCAGGTTGAAAGCTGCTTCGGGATACATATCCACGTGACCTTCGAGAATCATGTTGAATCCTTTGATGGTGTCTTCGATGCTTACAAATTTACCTTCGAGACCTGTGAACTGAGTGG
Source organism: Draconibacterium orientale (assembly GCA_020718205.1). Taxonomy (GTDB): domain Bacteria; phylum Bacteroidota; class Bacteroidia; order Bacteroidales; family UBA12170; genus UBA12170. Next base: position 4,224 of record DYSN01000164.1, on the reverse strand, counting down.
CCACAAAGAAGGGTTGCGACAAGAAACGTTGAACGCGACGAGCACGGTGAACAACCAATTTATCTTCTTCCGAAAGCTCATCCATACCGAGAATGGCGATGATGTCCTGTAATTCTTTGTAGCGTTGCAGAATTTCTTTTACACGCTGAGCGGTTCTGTAATGCTCCTCTCCCACTATTTCGGGGGAAAGAATACGCGATGTAGAATCCAATGGATCCACAGCGGGATAAATACCAAGCTCAGAGATTTTTCTGTTCAATACGGTGGTGGCATCGAGGTGGGCAAAAGTAGTTGCAGGAGCAGGGTCTGTTAAGTCGTCGGCAGGAACATAAACGGCCTGAACCGACGTGATGGAACCTCTTTTGGTGGATGTGATTCTTTCCTGCATAATACCCATTTCGGTGGCCAAAGTAGGCTGATAACCTACGGCTGAGGGCATACGACCGAGAAGTGCTGAAACTTCGGAACCTGCCTGGGTGAAACGGAAAATATTGTCTACAAAGAAGAGGATATCGCGGCCACCACTTTCTTCGTCACCATCGCGGAAATATTCGGCCATGGTAAGACCCGAAAGGGCAACACGGGCACGGGCTCCGGGAGGTTCGTTCATCTGTCCGAAAACCAGGGTTACCTGCGATTTTTCCATTTCTTTCATATCGACTTTGGAGAGATCCCAGCCGCCTTTTTCCATTTCTTCTTTAAAATGCTCGCCATAGTTGATGATACCGGCTTCAATCATCTCGCGAAGCAAGTCGTTACCTTCGCGGGTACGCTCACCCACACCAGCAAAAACCGACTGACCATCGTAAGCTTTAGCGATATTATTGATGAGTTCCTGAATAATTACTGTTTTTCCAACTCCGGCACCTCCGAACAAACCAATTTTCCCCCCTTTGGAATAAGGCTCGATAAGGTCGATTACCTTGATCCCAGTGTAAAGGATTTCTTTGGATGTAGATAGTTCTTCGAATTTAGGTGGCTCGCGGTGAATGGGGTATCTTTTTCCAGATTCCACTTTGGGCAATCCATCGATAGAATCGCCAATAACATTGAACAACCTGCCATTTACGCCTTTACCAGTGGGCATAGAGATGGGCATTCCCAGCGAGGTAACTTCCATTCCGCGGTATAAACCATCGGTGGAATCCATGGCTACAGTACGCATAGTATTTTCGCCTATGTCCTGCTGAGCTTCTAAAACGATATCTTGTCCATTTTTATTCACCACCAGGGCGTCGTAAATTTTCGGCATACGGCCTTCGGAATCAAAACTCACATCGACCACTGGTCCAATGATTTGTGAAATTTTTCCAATTATTTTTTTACTCATGAATAATAGCTTATAATTTGTAGCAAATATAAAATAAACTAAATAAATTCAGGCATCTAAATGCTTCTTTTTTAAAATTACTGAAAAATAAATTGTATTCTCAGTTTGTTAAAAGAAAAACCACAGGATGCAGTCAGAAGGACTTTTACCTTCCCTGCTTTTTGCTCCCGCAAAATGTGGGCTTAAAGCGGTTGAATCCTGTGGTTTTATATAGTTTGCAGGTTAATCTCTTTTATTGGGCAAATCCAATCCGAATCCTTGTTTTTTGTCAACTATTTTAAGAACAACTGCCATTATCATGGCTAAAACGCCAAATCCGGCAAACACAAGCTCGGGCATTGTATAGTTGTATTTGGCCATTTCATCGCCATTGGCAATGGCTTCGGCAACACCAGGATTCGATGAGCTCAACACAGAACCAATTAATATGGGCACTGCCAGTAAGCCGATGTTCTGAATCCAGAAAATAAGACCATAGGCCGAGCCTAAAAATCTGTCTTCCACAATTTTAGGAACCGATGGCCACATGCTGGCAGGAACCAGAGAGAAAGCCAGACCCAAAACAACAATGGTGGTATAAGCCACAAAAGGAGTGAAAGCTTCGGCAGGAACAAGAGCAAAAATAAGGTGAGAAACAGTCAACAGGATAGCGCCATAGAACATCATGGTGGCTCCCAAACCTTTTCTATCGAGGAAAGCCCCAATGAAAGGCGTTAATACCATTGCCCCAATGGGGAAATAGGAGAACATGGCGGCGGCATCCACAATACTCACATTGAGTTTTGATGAAAGCATATCGGTAGCAAATTTCTGGAAGGGGAAAATGGCGGAGTAGAACAACACACAGAGACTGGCAATGGCCAAAAAACCGGGGTTCTTTAAAATCAACCACAAATCACTGATTTTGAATGCTTCTTCGGGCTCTGAGCTGCCATCGGCACCAATTTCCTTGTCTAAGCGGGCATCCATGAAAGTGTATATGAAGAAGGTAATAAAACCAATCATGAGGAAAGCAACTCCCCAGAAAATGGAATTGTTTACGCCTCCAGACTCGGCAAATAAAGGGGATAAGCGGAATACAGCAAATACTCCCAAACGGGCTGTGGCCATTTCCAGACCCATTGCCAGTGCGAGCTCTTTTCCTTTAAACCATTTTACAATGGTTTTAGAAACAGTGATACCAGCCATTTCGACCCCAACCCCAAAGATGGCGAATCCAAAGAAAGCTAATTTGGCCGAAGCAGGAACCGAAGGCCAGAAACCGCCCAGCGAGGTAGCTAAACCACTGGAAGCAAACCCTTCGGTGAGGGCATAATACTTAATGGCTCCACCGAGTACCATGGCCAAGCCAGCGGTGATAATGGTGAAGCGAATTCCCATTTTATCGAGAATAACCCCCGAAAGGATGAGAAAAAACGCAAAAACGTTGAGAAAAAATTCCGAACCACCCAACATACCAAAAACTTCGGGCGACCAGTGGTGGTCTCTCTCCAACATACTTTGAAGAGGAGCTGCAACGTCCACAAAAAAGTAGGCGAAAAACATGGTTGATGAAATGAGGGCCAGAGCAATCCATCGGGCTGCTGCTGAATCGCGGAGACTTTGTTTAATTACTTCTTTCATATTTAAATTATTAGATTTATCAAAATGAAGGGGCTAATGTAGACAAATTTTTTCATGGCAATAATTGAACACCTGTTAAATGTTGAAATTAAGAGAAACCCGGTGAAAGCCATTCTTTAGAAAAATGATGAGATTTACGTGATTTACAATATTAAAAAACTATACCTTAGCTGAAAATAATAACTAAATTTGATTTCTGATGACAAAAGAAAATCAGCTATCCGCATTTCAGTCCGTGGTTAACAGAATTTATATCATCAGGGATCAAAAGGTGATGCTTGATAGCGACCTTGCAGAGATTTACGGTGTTGAAACCAGAAGGTTAAATGAACAGGTAAAAAGAAATATGGATCGTTTTTCCGAATTATTCATGTTTCAACTTACTAACGAAGAATATGAAAACTTGATGTTCCAAATTGGCACATCAAGTGGAGATGAATTTTTAAGATCGCAAAATGGGGCCTTAAAAAAAACTGACTTGAAGTCGCAAATTGCGACATCAAGTTGGGGAGGGCGTCGAACAAACCCATTTGTTTTTACCGAACACGGAGTCATTATGATATCAAGCGTTCTTAAATCAGAAACGGCAGTACAAGCAAGTATAAGGATAGTGCAGGCTTTTGTTGAAATGCGAAAATACATGTCGGCCAATTCGCAGTTGTTCTTGCGTTTGGATACCCTGGAACAAAAAATGCTTCAAACCGATGAAAAAGTGGATAGGGTGTTCAAAGCACTTGAAGACAATAGCATTCAACCTAAACAAGGAATTTTCTTTGATGGACAGGTGTTCGACGCCTATACCTTTGTTTCTGGCCTGGTGAGAAGTGCGAAAGCTTCAATTGTGCTGATCGATAATTATATTGACGACACAGTTCTTACCTTGCTTACCAAACGTGAAAAAGAAGTAACAGCAGCCATTTACACCCACGAAATCAGCAAACAGCTTTTGTTGGATTTAAAAAAGCACAATACCCAATATGCACCTGTTGAGCTCAAAGAGTTGAAAAATGCTCACGACCGCTTTCTGATTATAGACCAAAACGAATTATACCATTTCGGAGCATCACTAAAAGACCTGGGCAAGAAATGGTTTGCTTTTTCAAAAATGGAAACCGGAGCCATTGAAATGCTGGGGAAATTAAATACTATAGGAAAAAAGGATGAATAACCAGAAAGATAACAGATTAAAAGCAAAGTCGCACTATAATCTCAAAGAGGGTCTAAATAGGTTGGGCTATGATTTTGTCCCTTTCCCGGATCGGACGGTTGAG
>DYSN01000062.1 GCA_020718205.1 Draconibacterium orientale | reverse complement strand
TCACCATTGATGGCCGGGTAAATGCTACCGGAGATGTGGCGAGTCTTACCCTTAAGAATACCTTTCCCGATGCTTCAATTGTCCGATTTATTGGGGATGCCACCTACAACGCCATCAAATACTGTAAAATTAAAGGAAACAGCCAAACGGCTACCAGCGGACTTATTCACTTTTCTACCACCACAAAAACCACTGGAAACGATTATAATACATTAGATCACAACGAAATAACCAAGGATCAGTATAGGTCGAAAAATGCCATTTACTCTTCAGGGGGAACTTCACAATCCAACGACAACAATACCATCTCTAATAACTCGTTCTACAATATTTTGTCCACATCAACCGCTACTTCCGCTATTTTATTGGCCGATTATAACAGCAGCTGGAATATTTCGGGAAATAGTTTTTACGAAACAGAAACCTATAATACAACAACGCCCTTCGATATTTCGATGATTAAAATTTCATCTAACTCACCGGGGGGGGGATTTATCATCGAGAATAATTTTATCGGGGGCAAATCGCTGGAATGTGGGGGAGGGGCTTTTACAAAAACAGGCAATAATAATAGTTTTTATGGCATTCGGATTAAAGCAGCCGATAGTCCGGTGAGCCAGGTGGCGGGCAACACATTGTCTAATATGAACTGGACCAATAGCGGATATACCACCTGGACAGGTATTTCTGTGGAAACGGGAGGCGTCATGGTCAATGAAAACCAAATAGGGGCGCCAACAGGAAACGATTCCATAGTTTTTACCCGCGGAGAATCTAACAGTGCAGGGTTTACAGGGATTATCCTGGCTGGAACCGGAAGTGCTCAATGCATCAACAATACCATTGGAGCCATCACCACCAACAACAGTAATGCCTCTTACAACACTGATTTTACCGCGATAAAATCGACAGGAAAGACCTCCGAAATTAGCGGGAATTTAATTGGGAGTCTTACCACTGAGAATAGTATAAAAGCATTATCGTCCAGTATTAATTCTGGCCAGGCCATGAAAGGAATATTATATTCCAATGGTTCTGGGACTGCTCATGTTCAGAACAATACTATTGCCAATATGCGGAATTATGGAACTTATGCGAGTAGCAATATAATAGGTATTTCATTGGCTGGAATTGACTCAGAAATCGGAAATAATATCATACGAAATATAACTTCCGCAAATTTTGGATTTTACGATTATATTCCTGCTGTCACTGGGATTTCTGTGAGCGGTGTAAATAAAACTCAAACTATTTCGGGGAATAAAATTTACAATATCATCAATAATAACGAAGGCTTCAAGGGCAGACTGGTCGGTATTTTAATTGGTTCATTCAATACCACGAACGAGAATTTAGTCTCCCAAAATTTTATCCACAGCATCAGCACCTGGCCCACGTCTTCCGGCGCATCGGTTTATGGCATCAGAATCAATTCGGGGAATACGGCTTATGCCAACAATATTGTTTCACTGGGCTCGGTGGCTCCCGCCAATATTTATGGAATAGCGGAGAATTCTGTGAGTAGCTACGATTACAATAAGCTCTATTTCAATACGGTATCAATAAATGGATCACCCACAGGAAGTGGCGCAACCAGCTATGCTCTTTACAGCGATGGAACACTTGGGAATAAGGATTTCAGGAATAATATCTTTTCCAATCAGCGAAACAGCATGAGCGAGTCGGATAAAAACTACGCCATCTATCTCAACTATTCCGACTCATCCATGCTCCGGCTTGATTATAATAATTACTATGTTTCGGGAAACGGGGGAACTCTGGGATATTTCGCTGGAGCACCATATAGTGAGCTACCTTCCGGTGGCAACGATGAAAACAGTCTTATTGGCAATCCCGATTTTATTTCATCAGCATCTATTGTAGAGGAAGATTATAAAAGCACTGCCGGATTGGGCGAATCCATAGCCACAATCACCACCGATTATTTTGGCAGCACCCGCGAAGAAACACCCATCATGGGTGCAGTGGAAGTGTTTGAGCGTTGGACAGGACAGTCAAATTCAACGTGGGATTATACGGGAAATTGGCAGAATGGAATCGTAGGCTCGGGCAATGTGTTGATTCCTTCGGGCGTTGTTCATTCCCCCGAAATCATGACCACTGCAGCAGTAAAAAACCTGATTATCAAATCGACGGCCATGCTCAGTGTTGCCAGTTCGGGGAGTATCCGGGTAACAAAAACCGCCAGAAATAACAATGGAACCATTGGATTGTATCTGAAATCAGGCTCAACGGGAAGTGCATCGGCCATAGTAAATAACAGGGGAGTGATGGCTACAGTGGAGCGATATATTGGTGGATACACCGATGATAATCACGGATGGCATTTTCTAAGCAGCCCGGTTGATACTTTTGCCATCAATGGCTCCAATTTCAAACCAGGAAACGATGACGATTTTTACAGCTGGAGCGAAGCCACAAATCAGTGGCTCAATTATGACCATGGTTTTCCAACTCTTATGGAATCGGGAGCCGGATACCTGATAGCCCGAAAAACAACGGCAACACCCTTTTTTATGGGAGCACTGAACAGCGAAGATATTTCGGTGGAAAATCTGGCTTCCACCAGCACCTCCTATTTTCATGGCTGGCATTTGTTGGGAAATCCATTCAGCAGTGCCATAAAATGGAACGACGGCAACTGGAGCCTGAACAATATTTCGGCTGTTTGCCAGATTTGGCAGGAGTCCACCGCCAGCTATACCACCATCGATTCCATGGGAACCATTCCGTCGGCCAACGGGTTTATGGTTTATACCACAGGCGATGGCTCGCTCACCATTCCAGCATCTTCAAGGCAAATAACAGGAGCCAATTGGTACAAAGACCAAAATCTTCAAAATAACAGCATCACACTGAAAGCCATCGATGCAGCGGGAAACACCTCACAGGAAACCATTATCCGGTTTAATAACGATGCTACCAATCAATTCGATTTATCGTTCGATAGTTATTTTATCGGCGGATTCGCTCCCCGGTTCTACAGCCTGTCGGATGGCGAAAATTATACGCTGAATACGCTTCCGGAGTTAACAGATGATTTGGTTATCCCCCTGGGATTTGTTAAAAACGGGAGCTCTGATTTCTCCATTAAACTCAAGGAAAATATCCCCGGTTTGCAGGTCTATCTGACAGATAATAAATTGAATACAACCCATTCCCTGCATTTGAGCGACTATCATTTTTCAAGTGCACAGAGTGATAATCCCGAACGATTCTCGCTCCATTTTGGTGCTGTGGGTGTCGATTCTCTTGAATCGGAAACGGCATGTAAGGCTTATATTGTCAACAACAGGCTCATTCTCAATAAGCCCATCGACGAAACCCAGATTGAAATTTACGACATGGCCGGAAGATTGGTTTGCAGACAACAAGCCAAAAAGGGTAACTACTTTTCGATGCAGTTGCACATGTCGGCAGGCTATTATATGGTGCATTTAAAAAACAGTAAGCTGAGTAAATCGGTGAAAATTTTCCTATCCTGAAGCCATTCCACAGGATTGAAGAATAGTTTTAATTTTGCCGAAAAAACATGAAAGCGGTTTTTACTATCGTCATGCTCATTCTCTCCAATACTTTTATGACCCTGGCCTGGTATGGACACCTGAAGTTTGCCGAGTGGAAGTGGTTCAATAAATTGGGTCTCATCTCCATCATTCTGATTAGCTGGGGAATAGCTTTGTTTGAGTATTTTTTTCAGGTGCCGGCCAATAAATATGGCTTTCGGGAGAATGGCGGCCCCTTTTCATTGGTCGAACTCAAAGTAATTCAGGAAGTTATCAGTATTTCTGTTTTTACTGTTTTCACCATTCTGGCTTTTAAAAACGAAACCATCAAAACCAATCATATCATTGGGTTTGTCTTTCTTATTCCGGCGGTGTATTTTATCTTTAAAAAATAATTTCACCCGTGCTTTTCAGCGCCATCATCTACAGAAGGTTTTCGGGGGGAATAAAAAAAGGTCTGACAGAATTGCCAGACCTTTAGAATTTTTAGATTTGAGAACTATTGGATAACGATTTTTTGAATCATTTTTTGCTCGTTATTTTCAATAATCATCATATAGATGCCTTCGGCTTCGCCACTTAAATCCACGCGTTTCATGCTGTTATCCAGAGTGATATTTTTCTCGGAATAAACCACACTACCCACAGAATTCATGATGGTGATATTGGCATGATCCATTCCTTTAATATCGATGTTGAAAATACCATCGGTTGGGTTAGGATACAAACTTACAGAAGCAGTCATTTCTTCGGTAGCGGTGCAATTATGAGTAACGATATAGTCTTCCTTGGTTATTGTAGCACTACCAACGCCGTCGGTAATTTCCAAAGTAACTGAGTAAGTTCCTGGAGTTGCATAGGTTACAGAAGGATTTTCTTCGTTTGAAGTTTCGGGAGTTCCTCCTTCAAAAGTCCATGACCAACCAGTGATATCACCAAGTGAAGATGATGTAAAGTTTACAGTTTCGCCATCGCAAGGATTGTTATTGTCAACGTTGAAAGCAGCAATTAAAGTATTGTCGCCGCTGGCAGGTAAAACAATATAGTCAACCCATGCACAGTCAGAACCACTGTTAACAGAACCATCTTTGCTATATACCCATTTGAAAGTATAATCGCCGGGAGTTACATTTTGTATAAACTCTGTCCAGGCAACTTCACCCGACCAGCTACCAACTTCGGTATTGTTCACATAGAATTTAAGGAAGTCATAGCCGCTTTCAGAAGAAACTTTATAGAAGAAGGTCAATTCTCCTTCGTTGGCAACGCTGTATGTCATTGTCATAGAAGAAACTTGATTTTCGCTGATAGCTTTGGAACGGGCTGCAAATTCGCCTTCATAAGCCTGGTCTGCACCAACAATTTCCCATGGGTTGCTGTCGAAAGTCCACTCGAACATGGTGAAATCGCCGGATTCAAAATCTTCAAGAATTAAACCAACAACTTCAGCAATCATTTTGGTGGTGGTATAGTTTCCGGCAATAAAATCCAGATTTATATCAACCACAGTTCCGATTGGGGTAGAGGCATCGGCAGTTACGCTGAAAGTAGCTTCCTGGAAGGTTTCTGATTCAATAGCAGAAACAGCAATATTGGTGTTATTTACTGTTAAGTATGGGCTCGAAGTAGCAATAATCAGACTTCCTGCGGTTGTTGCAGCATGTCCGTTATTCCAGGTGGCAATGGTGATGTCGGCGGTTTCTCCAGGGTCTAATCTGCCATTGTTGTTTCCTCCATTGCTGTCGTCGATGCTGTAGGCACCAAATTCAGGAACCGGAGCATAAATGCTGAAATGTAAATCCTGATCCCAAACTTCTTTAGAGGTACCTTCAATGGAAATTTGAACAGTAACATTGTGCATATCGGGAGCATTATCTGCAATAGAGAAGGTGAAAGCGTCTTCAATAACGATGGTTTCGTCGGGCTCTACTGTACCAACAGTTACGCTGGCGGCACTTGTAAGAGTACAGAACTCATCATCAACAGCAACAGTAATGGTTACTCCGTTGGAAGCATCGGTACCTAAATTGCTGATTTGAACATCCATGGTAGCGGTAGTTCCATAAACCACAGCTTCTGCACCACCGCCGAAACTAAACTCGCTGATGGTGAGGTAAGGACCTTCCAAAGCGGCAGCAGGAACAACCTGCATATAGGGGATGTATTGCGATTTGGTAACCACGATATCCACATCGCCACCTTCCAAAATAGGATCCATCTGAACCATAACAGTTCCTGTTTCGCCCACTAGGCCAGTTCCATGAAGAACGCCACCTTTAGATATAGCTACATAACTACCGGGTTCAGCAGTTACTTCGTATTCAGTTACGCCAATTGGAACAATATCCATATGAGTAACTGTATTCACATCGCCTTGTGTATGATATGGCATCAAAGAAGGATCGCCAAGTGTATTATAGGCTTGCCAGTAATAAAGAGGAGAGGAGTGTTGCTGATAGCCTTGAATATCTACTTCGGTAACTGCAAGGTTTCCAACAAAAATCAAAGCATCCTGACAATAATAAGAGTCGGCAAACATACCATCATATGCACCCATGGTAGTTTCTTCGTAAGTAGGAACATAACCATTGTTGTCACCTTGAATTGGGAAAGCACCCACAGACCAATAAAAATCTTCGAACCAATAGGATGATGGAGAAGATCCAATATATCCTACAGCTCCTTTATTTTCGGCCCTAATCCAGGCTTCGCCAATACATTCGTTATAGCCAAAATCAGCTGCTAAACAGCAGTTACCAACTGCTAAAGGATATTTACCTTCATTTTGAAAAGCATTCACTTGTCCAATAGAAAGATTTGGGTCACCCCAGGATGTTTCACTACAATGGGCAGTGTAGTTAATTAAACTAACACTGATTCTTTCGTTGGCATAGCAACCGGTGTATGAATTTAAATAAACCCAGATATCATCATAACCATGAGCTGCGTTGAAATAGTTTTCTGTTCCATATAGTATGGTTGGTTGGGCTACATTTGGATTCCAGGTTCCGTCGGCACCTGCAATCAAAGTAACGTCATCCAAATAGGTTGGATCAGCCATTTCATATTTTTCGTAAGGGATGATTTTATTGAGCATATTGGCCAGCTGAGCGGTTGTTTGAGCCGACATCCTTCCATAATACATATCGGGGAAATAGTCGCCATCAACAGAGCCATAATAAAGGTCGGTTTTTTTACCGGAAGAACTTCCGGTAGCACTTGCAGGAACTTGCTGAACATCACCCACTAAAAGGAGAAAATCGGGGGCATTTCCATTGGCTAAGCCTTCGTTGTATTGGTTATGAACCCAGGTTTGGATTTCGGCGGTTGAAGAACCAATTTCGTCGGTATAAACCACAGTTAAATAAAAACCGCTTTTGGTTTTCCATTCGATAAAAGGTTGAAGAGTTTCTTCGAACATGGGGTCGGCCACTATAAGCATGCTAACAGGGAAAGTGAGCAAATCGGGGTGGTCGTCATAAACATCGTCCACATTTAACATGGGTTTATAAGCAACATCGTAATAAGGAGAATAGGTTCCTTTAAAAGTTTGATGAGTTAAAGCCCAGTCGGCGTTTTCGTAACTCAAATTTACTTCGATGTCGTTATAGATTTCCAGCTGATTGGTCGATGGGTTGTAGCGAACGGGCTCCACAGTAACGCGGGCAATTCTAATACCTCTCATGGTACCTAAAATTTCAACCTTGGCTATTTCGCTCTCGTTGAAGCTTTTGGAAGCATAAGCGCTGGCATTGTATTGGAAAGGCAATTCTGCAATATCCATGTTTTTTGGCATATCGTATTGCAATGGCATCAGCTGATGACCAATTCCTTTGTCAGAAAGGTCAACCTGATTCACCGAAAACGATTTTACATTCACGTTGACTTCGGCTCCAAATGGAATGGCAATAAGCTTACGTTGAGCAGGCAGCATGGGCTCCCCAACTCTGTTGGTGCTGTAGGCATCGTTCATGCGCAGTTGAGTAAAAATTCCCTGAGGAGTTTTTACATTGAAGGATTCGATGTCGCCAAAATGAAATTTTAAGGTCATCCCATCTTGATTACTTTGAAGAACCTGAGAGCTGGTGGGCTCTGTAGATACAGAAATAACCGGATTGCTTGCTGTAGCCCGGTTTGCTAAAAGAACTACGATAGCAATCAATCCAATCCAAGTAAATTTTTTCATAAGAAAACGGTATTTTAAGATTAATTAATGATTAGACATTTGCCTAAAATAGAAGTTGTTTGATGTAACAATTCTGTTGCAAATTAAACGAAATCTATTCTAATTATCAACTTTTTTTTATCTAATAAACTAATTCATAATCGAATAAAAAAACCCCCCGGAGTATCGACAGGCATCGTGTCCGGGGGGTAACCAAAAACCCTAAATTCCATAACAAAAACCTAATTTATGAAGGTAGTACATATGTTAATTAAATAACATTGTTTATTAAAAAACAATGCAAATGTACAAGCTTTTTGAAAACCACAAAGGTTTTTGAAAAAAAAAATCTCTTTTTTTCGAGCTCAGCAGCAAATGAGAGTGAACCGCCCTTAGGAAATTGATTTGCAGCGATATGCAATAAAACTTTGAAAAAGACTTACAAAATAGAACTCTAAAATACTTGTTAATTTCCTAACAGTTGAAAATCTGTGGTGGTTATTCTCCCAATAAATTGGATATTTGCGGTTATAAAAATTCAATTTGAACTATGAAAAGGGTTTTGTCGTATATCTTAGGAATGGAAATGGCCGGTGTGCTGATGGTAGTTATAGCATTTGCCATTGGTTTTGCAACTTTTATTGAGAATGATTTTGGAACATCGGCATCAAAAGCATTAGTTTACAATGCTTTATGGTTCGAATTGATTATTGCTCTCATTTTTGTGAATTTGCTGGTCAATTCAATAAAAATTAATCCGATTAAAACCAGGCAATGGAGCGTATTTCTTTTCCATATTTCCTTTTTACTCATCATTCTTGGGGCAGCTTTCACCAGATATGTTGGTTTCGAAGGAATGATGAGCATTCGCGAAGGAGCTACTTCCAATACCTTTCTCTCTGAGCATACCTATATTAAAGTATCCGATGCTTCGGGAAAGGAACTTGCCAAAACAAAGGTTTTGTTTTCGCAAGTGAGCGACGATGAGAAAAGCCTCCGTTTTTCGTTGAATGGAAAAGATTATAATATAGAAACCAGCGATTTTGTTTCCAATGCCTACGAATACATCGACGAAGCCCCAGGAGGAATGCCCATGGTCGAGATTACACAACGTAGCAAAGGAGATTTTCAAAACTATTCCATCGCCCAAAACGAATCATTAAAACTCGGCGGAAAAAACATTGGGTTTCAATCAAATCTGCCTCAGGATATCATGATTTCTCAAAACAATGGAGAATTGTTTCTGACTGTGAAAGACACCACCAGATTTTTCGATATGATGACCGGAAATAAGCAAATTTTAAAACCCGATTCTGCCTATCCCATTGTATTTCAAAAGCTTTATACCATGGGTAGTTTTAGCTGGGTCTTCAGTAAATACTATCCTTCTGCTCGTTTGGCCTTCGGACAACACAACCAGAAAACCGGTGTTAATGGAATTCAAATAGAAATTGAAAACGCTCAAGGCCGGGAAATTGTGGATAGTTATCTACTGGGCGCATCAGGGGTTAATCTACCCAAATCTTTCACCATCGACGGAGAGCAGGTCAATATTTCCTATGGTTCAGAAATTGTTACTCTGCCATTTGCCATCAAGCTTCGCGATTTTCAATTGGAGCGCTATCCCGCATCCAATAGCCCAAGCAGTTATGCCAGCGAAGTTACTCTGATTGATGCATCTCAAAATATCAACATGGACTACAGAATTTTTATGAATAATGTTTTGGATCACCGCAGATACCGGTTTTTTCAATCGTCCTACGATCAGGATGAAATGGGAACAGTTTTGAGTGTGAACCACGATTTTCTGGGCATGATAACCACCTATCTGGGCTATGCTCTTATGATGCTCACCATGTTTCTGGCGCTCTTTGCCAAAAACAGCCGTTTCAGAATGCTCATGCGGAAAACCACCAAAACTGCTGTCGTTGTTTTTGCCTTGCTGCTTACAGTTCCGCTCTTTGTAAATGCTCAGGGCGCTGCCAATTGTGTGGTTGAGAAAGTTCCTCAGTCGCAGGTTGACCTGCTGAGCCAGGTTTTGGTTCAAGGACATAGTGGTCGTTTTCAGCCATTTAATACCATCAGCGGACAAGTAGTAAGGAAATTTAGTCGCAGCTCCACTTATCAGGGACTTAATTCCGACCAGATTTTACTGGGGATGATGATGAATCCAGAGTTTTGGATGCGTCAGGAGTTGATTAAAGTGAGCAATGCCGAGTTAAAGAAGTTATTGGGAAAAGACGATTCCAGATTTGCTTTTGCCGATTTCTTCGACCCAGGCGGACATTATCGCCTGGAGAAATATGTGGATGAGGCCTATAATAAAAAACCTGCCGAACGGGGAACTTTCGATAAAGATGTGATTACGGTTGACGAGCGAGTTAATGTGTTCTTTATGGCCATGAACACGAATTTTATTAAAATTTTTCCCATACCCGGAATGCCCAATGAATCGTGGCTCACACCCTCCGGCCCATTCAATCAGTTGAATGGCGATGATTCGGCATTTGCAGCCTCTGTTTTCAATTTTTATATTCAAAGCCTTAAAGCGGGCATGGAGTCGGGCAATTATGCCGATGCAGAGTTCATACTCAAAGGCATCACTCAATATCAATCCAAATATTTTGCCCAACATCCACAGGTCATTAAAAAGATGAACTTCGAAATACTCAACAATAAAATCAATATTTTCGACCGACTATTTGGGTTCTACGGCATATCTGGCTTTTTCATGCTCGTACTGCTTTTTGTTCACGTTCTTTCCCCCAAACATCAGCTTAAATGGCCCATTCATATTCTCGCCATTTTGGTGGGTGTTTCGTTTATTGCCCACAGTTTTGGTTTGATAGCACGTTGGTATATTGCAGGATTTGCCCCCTGGAGCAATGGCTATGAATCGATGGTTTTCATTGGCTGGGCTACGGTTTTGGCGGGTTTGATATTTTATAAAAACAGTCCCATTGCGTTGGCGGCCACTTCGGTTTTGGCTTCATTAATCATGTATGTGGCTCATCTTAGCTGGATGAATCCCGAAATAACCAATCTGGTTCCGGTTTTAAAATCCTATTGGCTCACCATACACGTGGCCATTATTACTGCAAGCTATGGCTTTTTGGCACTTGGGGCTTTTATTGGGTTTCTCAATCTGATTTTTCTCATCCTTCAAACAAAACTTAATACCAAACGGATTAAAGAGAAAGTGTTGGAGCTCACCCGAATTAGTGAGTTAACGCTGATAGTTGGAGTCTATTTACTCACCGTTGGAACTTTCCTGGGTGGAATTTGGGCCAACGAGAGTTGGGGACGCTATTGGGGTTGGGATCCGAAAGAAACCTGGGCCATGGTCACTATTTTGGTTTATGCCTTTATTTTACACATGCGTTTTATTCCGGGTCTCAAGAGTGTTTATAGCTTCAACCTGATGACCCTCCTGGGTTATTTCAGTGTGCTCATGACTTATTTTGGGGTGAATTATTACCTGTCGGGTTTGCACAGCTATGCGGCAGGCGATCCCATGCCCATTCCTACTTTTGTGTATTACGCGGTGGCCATAATAATTTTGCTTGCAGCCTTAGCCTGGAACAATCAGAGAAAGTACTGGATAGAAAAGGAGTAATTTTTTTTTAAAAGTCCTTGTAATTGCAGATAGCTAAAGCAGGGGATTTTGATTTTTCTTCTTACCCTGGTACAACAGGCTGTGAATATAGTTCTGGGACTGAACCAGGCGGATTCCCCAATGGTTTTCGAAGAATACTTTCACATCGTGAACGGCGTTTTCTTTGGCCGATTCGGTTCCTTTGGCATAGAGAAGTATAAAATCCTTTAAATCCTGATATATGTCGGTGAGATGTTCGGCCACACTGGCTTTTACAGGTTCGTTGTCGTTGCCGTCGGTATTTTCGATGAGCCAGAATTCATCTTTAGGCTTGAACTTGTTTCTCAACTCATTAAAAATGATTTCGTAATTCTCTTCGGTTACAAATCTTTCGTTTGCTTCCGGATTTTTTACAGTTGCCCGCGGCACTAAGCTTCCTTTTAAATAAAGCAGCGGAAGTATTTTTTGAAGATAACTTAGAATGTCATCAATCTCATATTGATAGGCTTTCTCAACAAAATGGCAATATTCGTTGGCCACGGTGAGCATTTCCATTACATTTTTCGAGGTTACGCTATTGGTATCCATTGATAGTAAATTTTTTAGTATTTTCGGATATAAAAAAACCCCTGTAACGGGGTTTGTATATTTTAATGAGGGGGTTATTAACCTCTTTTTTCTTTGATTCTGGCTTTTTTACCTTTAAGACCACGAAGATAAAAGATTCTTGCACGGCGAACATCACCTCTTCTGTTCAAGGCAATTTCTTCGATGCTTGGGGATGAAATGGGGAAAATTCTTTCTACGCCAATATTGTTCGATATTTTTCTAACAGTAAAAGTTTGGGTAGGACCACTTCCTTTTCTTTGGATGACAACTCCCTGAAAACTCTGTAATCTTTCTTTGTTGCCTTCTTTAATTTTGTAAGTAACAGTAATGGTATCGCCAGCATTAAATTTGGGGAATTCTTTAACCGCAACTGTTTGTTCTATTGTCTTTATCAGGTCTAACTTACTCATTGTTTATTTTGTTTTGTCTATTTCTAAAAATGAGTGCAAATATACATTTAATAATCTTACAATTGCAACGTACCTTTAAAAAAAATATGTATCAAGTTGCCTGACACCCTATTAGCGATTACAAATTGCGGTGAATAAGGGGTTTGAAGAATTATTCGTAGCGCAGGGATTCGATGGGATCGAGTTTGGCGGCCTTCACAGCGGGTAAAATACCTGCCAGCAGGGCCACAATAACGCAAACTGTAACTCCTAAAACAATCCAAAGCCACGGAACAATAAATGTACTTCCTATTTGAAAGCTCACTAAATTGCCGATAATGATGCCGAAAATGATGCCCACGAATCCACCAATTTGCGAAATAACCACCGATTCGATGAGGAATTGCGATCGAATCATTTTGCTGGTGGCTCCCAGTGCTTTTCTAATCCCTATTTCGCGGGTACGCTCGGTGACCGAAACCAGCATGATATTCATAAGCCCGATGGCTGCTCCAATAAGGGTAATACTTCCAATGAACACAGCAGCCCAGCTTATATAGCGAAGGTTTTCGATGAGCATGTTCGAGATATTATCGCTTTTGAGAACCGCAAAACTGTCGTCCTGACCCGGTTTATCGTCTCTGATAACTCTGAACAAACCAATGGCTTCGCCAATAGCTGCATTGGCATCGGTTTCGTCTTTGGGCAGTACGCTGATTCGGTAATTCATATTGGGTCGGGCGAAAAACTGGCGAACATTGTTTATGGGAAGCCATACGCTGCGGTCGCCACTAAAGCCAAAGCTACTGCCTTTTTCTTTTAAAACACCGATTACCTTGTATTTTCCGGGGCCCACAGTTATTATTTTATCCAATGGGTCTTCGTTGTTTTTGAAAAGTGTTTCTTTTATATCGTGACCAATTATGACTACGTGCTGGCCTGAAAAAATATCCTGGTCGGTGAAATTTCTGCCTTCAGCTATGGTTTCGCCCGATGTGAAAATATAATCGGTATCAATTCCTTTTACATTGACATTGGGGTGCGATTTTTCGGAGCCATATTTCACCGTGGCGTTCCAGGTACCATCCACATGGGTCGAAATCCAGGCATTCACAGGATACCGTTCTTTGAATTGCTTGGCTTGGTCGTAGCTGATGACTCTGTTCTCGCGGGGGCGGGTTCGATGTCCGTTTATGGTTATCTGCATGTCCCTATTGTTGATGCTAAAGGAGTTGGCTCCCATCATACTCAATTCCTTGGTAAAGAAATATTCAATGGCATCGATGCTGGTTAAAATTCCCACCAGAGCGGTAATTCCAAAAGCAATGATGAGAACCGTGAGGGTGGTTCGAAGTAAGTGCGATTTTATGGACTCCAGCGATATCTTTATATTTTCTTTAACGTCGATTTTCATGGGCTCTGATTTTATTTTACGATGATTTGTGTTTTGAGCTGAATGAAAAACCAGCTTATATTTTTTTACCAAAAGCCAAATCGCCTGCATCGCCAAGCCCGGGAACAATATAAGCCTGGGCTGTTAATTCATCGTCGATGGCGGCAGTCCAGATGGTCATATCGGATTTTGAGAAGTTTCGTTTCAAATAATCCACGCCTTCGCTGCTTGCAATGGCCGAAATGATGTGGGTGTGCTTTGGTTTTCCGTATTCGAGTAAGGCTTTGTAAGTGAGACCCATTGATGCTCCTGTTGCCAGCATGGGATCGCAGAGAAGCAAGATTTTATCGGTTAAATCGGGACCCGAAACATATTCCAATTTTATCTTAAAGCTCCCGTCTTTGCTATGTTTTCTATAGGCCGATATAAAAGCATTATCAGCATGGTCGAATATTTCGAGAAGTCCGTTGTGCATTGGAAAACCTGCCCGCATAATGCTTCCCACCACAATATTGGACCTTAGGGTATAGCACGAAGCAATGCCCAAAGGGGTTTCAACCTGAGTTTCGTCGTATTCCAGGTGTTTACTGATTTCGAAACCCATGAGAGCCCCGATTCTTTCCAAATTTTTTCTAAATCTCCAGCGGTCGGTTTGAATGTTAATGTTCCTTATTTCAGCCACATACTGGTTGATGATGGAAATTTCGTTGCTTAAATTGTGTACCATGACCCAAGTTTTGTTAAAGTTTTTTGATAACAAATATACTAATTTTAATGCTGCAGCAATTCTGGCAGGCAATCTAATGATTTTATAAAATGTTATAAAAACTTCGAAAATTAGAGTGCCATTTTCCTTAAAAGTTACAGCAAATCCAAAAATGTTATTTCCAGAGCAAGCTTTTCAGATTCCATGCCCAGTTAAGCGGCCAGGGGAAGTTTTGATAATTGATTTTTGGATAGTGTATCACGTTGGAGCCAAAGCTTTTATAAAAGCGGGCCAGATTTGGGTTATTGCTTCCTTCGAAATCGAGAATGGCGGGTGTGGCAGCATGGTTTTCTATGAACGAATCAATGAGATAGGACATGGCACCCAGCTCACGGGCCTCTTTGTTTGTGGCCGAAAACAAAAAAATAAACCGGTGGTGGTCTCTAATAAAAATAGCTCCCGCGCATAGATTATTGTCGGCGGTAAAAGCGCCCCAAATAGAGGCTTTCCCCTGACTTAATGCCTTATAAACCAAGCGATTCAAGGTGTTGTATTCTTTTTGCCGTAAGGTATCGATTTGTTTTCCGCGGTTCAGTCGAAACAGTTCAATAATGCTTTCGGGCTTTAGGTTTTTTAGGATGCTGATACGGGCGTTTCTTGCTTTTTTAATATTTCGTTTAAGATTGGATGCGTAGTTGGTTTTGAGAACATCGTAAGGGGACACCAGATCAAGTTCGTGGTTTACACTCTTTTGAATAAACTTCCAGCCTTGGGGTATTTTATTGTGCATGTTCAGATTCATTTGAATGAGGGGAAACAATTTCAGAAGTTTTTCCAGAAATTGTTGGGTGAGTTCGGGTGTTAAAAGGAGAGGGGTGAAAAGACCCAACTGTTGGGTGAACGCTGGCTGAAAAGCATATTTTAATCCCCATTTCGTTTGGCCGATAACAGGAAAAACCGCCTGATAATCGTCGAGAACCAGAGCGCTCCATTGCGGGTGAACAATATTCAGATACCACGAGAAAGCATAAACCCGCGAATTAACCGAATGTTCAATGCATTCGTCCCATTTATTCAGCTCTATTTGTGGGTTTTCCAAATATCTAATCACGGGTAGCTTCCTTTAAAAGATGTTCGTAAACATCGAGCCAGCCGCACCATTTACCCTCGTTGCTTAACGACTCGTTGTGCCATAGACTTATAAACTGCCCATCCACCGCTTTTACTTCATTTATCAATTGACTGATTACGGTTTTTGCCGATTCAATATCGGTTTTTAGATAATCGCGCAGGGTTCCGTCCATGATGGCAAAAGGATGAATCTGAAGTCGGGTATCGGTTTCCATATCCAGATCGTAGAAATAAAAAGGAGTGCAAATGCCTGCCCGGAAACCAGGCTGGTCGGCATATCCCATGGTGAAATCGTGCTGAATGCCCAGGCTGAGAAGGTTTCGGTAGGTATGCGGAAGTGTTAACTTGAGAAAATGCTGACGGCTTCGGGTAATCTCGGTATGAGCTGCATCGGCCAGATTCCGTATCTCATTTTTGAGCTGTTTCTGATCTTCGTTGGATTGGTAGGAGGGATGAATACCAATTTTCGCCATGTCGCGAATGTCTTTAACCAGATACTGATAGTGTTTATTTAGCGGAGAAATGCTTTTGTCGTAGGGTCCGGGCTCGGCGAACAGGAAGAAATAAATGGCTTTGAGCTGATATTTTTTTGCCAGTTGTTTTTGTAAAGCATAAGTATCGTAAGGATCCTGTTCTTTTCCGCGCAGCACCTGAACTCGTTTTCTAAAAAGAGATGTTTGCCCATTCCACAAATCGCGCATGAGTCCTCCCACTGTTCTAAGAATTCCCTTGTGTTGGTACGACCAGGCAATGTCGATGTCGTAGGTGGGGATAAATGAGTAGGCTGAAGCCTTGGATTTTAGCTCGGGAAAAGTAAATAATATTCTTTCTTTCAACTCTTTAGCCCAAATATTGATGGAGGGTTTATGAAGAAATCTGCTCTGAAAGGCGCAACTCTCCGATGCCGGAAAACGCTTGTGATGATCCTTTTTGTGGGGAAGGTATTCCTCGTAACGTGTTACGAGATAAAATGAAGCTGCCAGCACATCGAAGGGCATTACGCTATAGCTGTTAAAAACTGCATAGGGGCACGATATTCCACCAAATTCTATATTTTTAAACTCCTGATGCCTGATGTCGGTTTCGAATAGAATATTTTTCGCGGACAGGAAGAGTGCATTTTCTATGGGGCTTACGGAATAGGAAAATTTGGCATCATCCAGATTTTTGAATTCGTCGGCATTTGTGATTATTTTATATTCGAACCCCATTAACTCACCGAAAATGAGCCCAATAATGTATTGCAGGCGTTTAGAATTTTTATGGGCAAAGATGAAAATCATAAATCAATAAAAGTTAAAGACGCTCATTGAAAACGTTGAGCAATAATACATAAAAAAGCAGTGACGACAGATTTTAGCCACTCAATTATTTCAAAGGGGCTGAATTATATGCCATTTGCTTTGATTTTTCGGAAGGAGAAAACCAAGATGATAAAAAAATGGTTTAAAAGCCAGTTGAAATCCAATTGCCGTGGGTTTCATGTTTTATTTTTGAATGAAGTAATATTTTTATGATTTGCTTGTTTTAAAACATATTTTGCTTATCTTTAGTATGAATAATAAAAAATCAGAATTCTATGAAAATATTAGTTACCGGAGGAACAGGTTATATTGGCTCTCACACTGTTGTAGAGCTTCAAAAACAAGGACACAAAGTGGTGATAGTGGATAATTTGTCCAATTCTCACCGCGATGTACTCCATCAAATAGAAAAAATTTCGGGCGTGAAGCCTGATTTCGAAGAGCTCGACCTTGTGGATATTGCCAAAACCGGCGATTTTTTCAATCGTAACCGCGATATCTCCGGAATCATTCATTTTGCGGCTTTCAAAGCTGTAGGCGAATCGGTTGCCGATCCGCTCATGTATTATCGCAACAACCTGTTTTCGTTAGTAAATATTCTGCAAAACATGAAAGACAAGGGAATTAAAAATCTCGTTTTCTCGTCATCATGCACCGTTTACGGGCAACCGGATAAGCTTCCGGTAGCCGAAGATGCTCCCGTTCAAATGGCCATGTCGCCCTATGGCAATACCAAGCAGATTTCGGAAGAAGTGATTCAGGATACTGCCAAAGTCACCGATATTAACGCAGTTATGCTCAGATATTTCAATCCCATTGGCGCCCACGAATCAGCGCTTATAGGCGAGTTGCCTCTGGGGGTTCCCAACAATCTGGTTCCTTTCATCACCCAAACCGCCATCGGAATCCGTAAGCAGCTTTCAGTCTTTGGCGAAGACTATAATACTCCCGACGGAACTGCCATCCGCGATTATATCCACGTGGTAGATTTGGCCAAGGCTCACGTGATTGCCATTGACCGCATGATAGAAGAAAATCAAAAGAAGAAAGTAGAGATTTTTAATCTTGGAACCGGTAATGGCTTTTCGGTGCTCGAAGTCATAAAGTCGTTTGAGAAAGTTTCGGGCGAAAAGTTGAATTACAAGATTGTTGAACGCCGTCCGGGCGATGTGGAACAGGTATTTGCCGATACCCGTTTTGCCAACGACGAGTTGGGTTGGAAAGCCCAAAAATCGTTGGATGAAATGATGCTTTCGGCCTGGAATTGGGAAAAGGAATTGATGTTAAAAACTAAAAACTAAGATAATGGATTTTCAAAAAAGAATTTTGGTTACCGGAGGTGCCGGTTTTATTGGCTCCCACGTGGTAAGGCTATTCGTTAATAAATATCCTCACTACAAAATAATTAATCTCGACAAGCTCACCTATGCGGGCAATCTGGCCAATTTGAAAGATTTGGAAAACAGCCCAAACTACGAATTTACCAAAGTCGATATAGTCGATGCAGAAGCTGTTCAGGAAGCATTTGAAAAATTCCAGATAACCGATGTTATTCATTTGGCTGCCGAATCGCACGTGGATAGAAGCATCACCAATCCCACCGAATTTGTTATGACCAATGTTATTGGTACCGTGAATTTGCTCAATTCGGCAAAATTCTACTGGAAAGACGCTATGGAAGGCAAGCGGTTTTATCATGTTTCTACCGACGAAGTCTATGGTTCTCTTGGAAATGAAGGCATGTTCGAAGAAACAACTGCCTACGATCCGCACAGCCCTTATTCCGCATCCAAAGCAAGCTCCGACCATTTTGTAAGAGCCTATCACGATACTTTTGGCTTGCCTATGGTTATTTCCAATTGCTCCAACAACTACGGCAGCTTCCAGTTTCCCGAGAAACTGATTCCGCTGTTCATTCACAACATACAAAACAAAAAAGCACTTCCCGTTTACGGAAAAGGCGAAAATGTGAGAGACTGGCTGTGGGTAGAAGACCACGCCAGAGCCATTGATGTAATTTTCCACCAGGCCAAAACCGGGTCAACCTATAATATTGGTGGACACAACGAGTGGAAAAACATTGATTTAATCAAGGTTTTGTGCAAAATTATGGATAAAAAACTCGGTCGCGCAGCGGGGGAAAGCGAAGAGCTGATAAGCTATGTGAAAGACCGCGCGGGTCACGATTTGCGCTATGCCATTGATAGCTCCAAACTTCAGCGCGATTTAGGCTGGAAACCCAGTCTCCAGTTTGAAGAAGGCTTAGAGAAAACAGTCGATTGGTATTTAACCAATACCGAGTGGCTCAACAATGTAACATCGGGCGATTACAAGAAATATTACGAAAATCAATACACAAAGCGATAGGCCATAATATAGTTTCGGCTTACCGGCTTTATTGGGATAGTGAATTTTTTTTTTCAACAAAATGTAAACCGACATTGATTTTTGTAGAAAAATTCACTATCTTCATTAAACAAATTGAAATCATTAAAAAGAAAGGAACAATTATGAGAAGAAGTATAATTTGGTTATTAGCCATACCACTGATGCTAATAACAACCGAGTGCAAGAAGGAGTTGGACAATCAGGAGAGACCGGTGGATCCGGGTGATACCTTGTTCAATATGAATGATCTGAAAATTCCACAAACCTTTAATTTCTCCACATCAAGAGAAATGGAAATCACAATCAACGGGTTTAAAAGCTCCAAAGATGCCGGCGATATAAAATACTCGGTTTATCTCTACAATTCACAGGGAACCACAGCGGATGTTACAGCAAAAGGCGACGACGGGGGAGATGTGAGTCAAACAGTAAATCTGGTCGATGTGATGAATAATTTGAGTGCTGTTCAAATAACAACCGACCCAAATTTTACATTGAACTTCACCATACCAAGCTATTACGACACCTTATATGTTGTTCAAAACGATATGGGGGTTTATCAGTCAATGCTGGTGCCAATTAATTCCAACAAAATGACATTAGATTTTCCGGCGGTGACAACACCTGTAAGAAACAGAGACAAAATTGATGATCCGACCGATATTTTATATGCTGTTAACAGTTTAAGCGAAATGTATAGCATCAACCCAATCACGGGAGCAGTAACAATGTTACCCAATCTTCCCTCTACAATGGGTGGAAGCTGGGCCTGCGCCATCGATCCCATAGCCGAAGTTCTCTATGCCATTGGCATCAGCTATCCATACAAACTTTATTCATACGATTTAAATACCCAGGTCTGGATCTATAAAGGAAATACAGGCTATCAGGGACCAAGGCTGGCTTATAATATGAACGATGGAATGCTTTATTATTCGTTTGGCTACTGGATGTTAATTGTGAATCCATCTAACGGATTAATGGTTTCCTATTACAGAATTTACGGATTGCATGATATAGATGGGGGAGATGTTGTGTTTGCAGATAATGGCAGATTGTATATTTCCAGCGAATCGGGTTTGTATAAATGCGAATTTGCAGGTGGAAATACCATCAATGCCATTCGAATCTCCGCCGACAATTTGCCCAACTATCCCAATTCACTCACTTTCGACCGGAATCAGGAGTTGTGGTGGGCATCAAATATTTGGATCGATGAGCTGAATACACATGTGGGTCGAACCTATATCATGGACTCAGTTACAGGGGGATTCGAAGAGCGCTGGAGTTTCAACGACAATTATATCCACGATTTGGCCACAATGCCAGTGGATCAGAATTTAATTCCGGACGACGATGCCGACAACGATGGTATTATTGATTTTTACGACGAATATCCGAATGACCCCGATAGAGCCTACGACACCTACACACCTTCGGTTTATGGCTGGGGAAGTTATGCTTTTGAAGATTTGTGGCCCAACGAAGGCGATTACGATTTCAACGATTTGGTATTGAATTACAGGTATACCCACGTGTTTAACTCGTCGGACAGAATAGTGGAAACCATTCTCGATTTCAAGATTAAAAATGTCGGGGGAAGTTATAGAAATGGATTTGGTATTGAACTGGATATGGATGAAGCTTTCATTCAAAGTGTTACCGGTAGTCATATCAGCACAGACGTAGTTACCTTAAATGGAAAAGGACTCGAAGCCAGCCAATCGAAACCTGTTATTATGCTCTTCGACGACGCCTGGGCAAGCTATCATGAAAATCCTGAAAGACAAATGGTAATTAGGTATGCCACTCCCATTTTGGCTGACGATTTTGGGGCTAAAAATCCATTTATATTTATTAATGGCGACCGGGGTAGAGAAGTCCATATGGCCGATTTTGCACCCACCTCATTGGTGAATTCGAACTATTTTGGAACCAAAGATGATAATTCGAATCCCGCAACTGGCCGCTACTACAAGAATATTTCCAATTTACCATGGGGCATTGATATTATTCACGATTTTGTTTATCTGCAGGAGAAGGTGCCTATTATTTACGGCTACACCAAATTTGGCCATTGGGCAGAATCGGGAGGCGAAAATTTCACAGATTGGTATAAGGATCAGGATGGATATAGAAACAACCAGTATCTGGTTTATTAACACGTTTAAATTTGTAAGAAGTAGAAGCTCCGTTAAGGGGCTTTTATTTGTGCGCTACGCATACCACCTATCTATAGGGTTAAAATCCCGAACGAGCCATCCAATGGGAATCGTTAGCCAAAAGCAAGGGTGTTTATCGTGAGGTAAAATCTGAAGGAAGCCGGCGGCAAAGTAGTGACCAAACGTACAGAAACATAATAGAAGGCTTACCTTGTGGGTTAGTGGGCATTAGACTGCAAAGCCCGATAGTTGCCGG
>DYSN01000061.1:16431-21634 GCA_020718205.1 Draconibacterium orientale | reverse complement strand
AGGGAAACGAAACCTAAAATAAAACAAACGGGGTATAGCGTAGTCCGGTTATCGCGCCTGCTTTGGGAGCAGGAGGTCGCAAGTTCGAATCTTGCTACCCCGACAGTGAAAAAGGTGGTTCTAAATCAGGCCATCTTTTTTTTATTCGGGGTGTAGCGCAGCCCGGTAGCGCGCGTCGTTCGGGACGACGAGGCCGGAGGTTCGAATCCTCTCACCCCGACTAAACTATTTAAATAGAATTTTCTTTTTTTATTTCTCTAATAATAAAATTGTAGAAGCATTACTTAAAAATAAATTATAAAAGTATTGCTTTTTGCTTTTTATTATTGTTTTTTTGTAGAAAAATTACTTAATAAAAAATTGAAAACATATTTAAATAAAATTTCAACCATTCAGACAGGGCTCTTTGCAAAACCTACAGGCATTGGCAATGTGGTTTATTTACAATCTAAGCATTTTGACGAAGAAGGGCAATTGAGTTCAACTCTTTATGCAGACTTGATGGCTCATAATATTTCGGATAAGCATCTGCTAAAAGATGGCGATGTGCTATTTGCGGCCAAGGGTACTAAAAACTTTGCAGCTGTTTTTGAAAACCATAACGAGCCGTCTGTTGCTTCTACTTCATTTTTTGTTCTACGGCCAACCGATAAAAAAGTGTTGCCTCAATATTTGGCCTGGTTTCTTAACAGCCATACAGTACAAACACTGTTAAAAGGACAAGCCATCGGGACTTCTATCCCTTCTATTTCAAAACAAGTCTTAGAAAATCTGGAAATTGCAGTTCCAGGTATTGAAACACAAAAAGCGATTCTTCAAATCACAAAGCTTCGTAAACAAGAGAAATCATTAAAACAGAAAATCGATTTTCTTCGTGAAAAACAAATTCAACAACAAATCATCAACGCAATAAAATAAATAATATGGCCAGAATATCTCAAAGAGACATCAATGATGCAGTTTGGAAAGCTTGCGACACCTTTAGGGGTAGCATTGATCCAAGTGTTTATAAAGACTATGTGCTAACCATGCTTTTTCTGAAATATCTCAGCGATGTGCATGACGATAAAATGGAAAGTTACCTGATTAAATATAGTGGTGATGCAGAAAGAGCCAAAAGGGCAATGCAACACGAGCGCTTTATTGTTCCACATCAAAGCCACTTTAAATTTCTTTACGATTCGCGAAACGAAGCCAATATTGGTGAACTCATTAATATAGCGTTGACCGATTTGGAAGAGGCCAATCGTGAAAAATTATATAGCGAAGATGGTGCTGGTATTTTTCAGAACATCGACTTTAACACAAGTAAGTTGGGTGAACCCAAAGATAAAAATACCCGACTAAAAAACCTTTTACTCGATTTTAATAAAGAAGCTCTGGATTTAAGACCATCGCATTTGGATGGTGAAGATATAATTGGTGGAGCCTATATGTTTCTGATTGAAAACTTTGCCAGTGATGCAGGAAAAAAAGCCGGTGAATTTTTTACACCCAAAGAAGTTTCAACACTCATTGCCAAACTCACCAAATCAAAACCAGGCTCCCGCATTTGCGACCCAACATGTGGATCTGCATCATTGCTTATAAAGGCTGGAAAAGAAGTTGGGTCTGATAACTTTTCGCTATATGCACAGGAAGCCAATGGAAGCACCTGGGCCTTGGCAATTATGAACTTGTTTCTTAATGGTTTTGATAATGCGACAGTACGCTGGGGCGATACCATCCGTAATCCCAAACTGAAGGAAGGCGATACACTGATGAAGTTTGATACCGTTGTAGCAAATCCGCCATTCTCTTTAGACAAATGGGGAAAAGTAGAAGATAAGGAAGGCGACAAAACCACCATCAGCTACGACCCCGAAACCGATAAATACAATCGATTCTGGAGAGGTGTGCCACCTAAAAGCAAAGGCGATTGGGCATTTATCAGCCACATGATAGAAACGCTGAACGAACATGGCAAAGCCGGAGTAGTTGTGCCGCATGGCGTATTGTTCCGTGGCAGCAGCGAAGGTCGCATACGCCAACGTACCATAGAAGAAAACTTGTTAGAAGCGGTGATTGGCTTACCAGCCAACCTGTTTTTTGGTACTGGTATTCCGGCTGCTATCTTGGTTTTTAACAAGCAAAAAGTGAGCAACAACTTTTTATTTATTGATTCCAGCAAGCACTACGAAAGTGCCAAAAACCAGAACAAGCTGCGTGAAAGCGATATTGAACACGTTGTAAATACCTATCGTGATTTTGCTGCCGGCAAACTACAAACCGGTGTGGTGGAAGACAAGTTCAGCTATGTGGCTACTGCCGAAGAAATACAGGAAAACGATTTTAACCTGAACATACCCCGCTATGTGGACACTTTTGAGGAGGAAGCCGAAGTAGATATTGCTGCGGTGCAACAAGAGATTGAGCAACTGGAAGGCGAATTGAAAAATGTTCAAGTTGAGATGGAGAAATATTTAAAAGAATTGGGAGCATAATTATGGTATTACAATACGCATCAGACCTTCATTTGGAATTTGCTGAAAACAAGAAATTTCTTAGAGCCAACCCCATTAAACCTGTGGGTGATTTATTGTTGCTGGCTGGTGATATTGTCCCTTTTGCTGTAATGGATAAACACGATGACTTTTTTAGTTATGTGTCTGACCATTTTGAAAACACTTACTGGATTCCGGGAAATCATGAATATTACTATTCTGACCTGATGAATAGAACGGGTACTTTTTGTGAGAAAATTAAAGAAAATGTGCTTTTACTGAATAATACTGTTGTTCATCATGGCGAATTGGATTTAATTTTTTCCACGTTATGGTCTCATATTGGTATGCCAAATCAATGGAAAATAGAAAATAGCCTGAGTGATTTTCAAGTTATTAAGGATCAGGGGGATATGTTTACGACTTTTCGATATAATCAGGAACATGAAGAATGCCTGAATTTTGTAAAAGAAGCACTTCTAGCTAAAACCAATAAAAGTGTAGTAGTTAGTCATCATGCACCTACTTTATTCAATTATCCGGAGAAGTATAAAGGTGATGCTTTAAACGACGCTTTTGCGGTTGAATTATTTGATCTTATTGAAAGAAATGGCCCAGATGTTTGGATCTATGGACATACACATGGTAATACAATGGGTTTCACTATTGCAAATACACTTGTTGTAACAAATCAACTTGGGTATGTAGCTTATGATGAACACCATGATTTTAATAATGATATGGTTGTGAAGATATAACCAATGTTAAAA
The DNA here is from genome assembly GCA_020718205.1 of Draconibacterium orientale. GTDB lineage: Bacteria > Bacteroidota > Bacteroidia > Bacteroidales > UBA12170 > UBA12170. Next base: position 18,381 of record DYSN01000061.1, on the reverse strand, counting down.
ACAAAGATATTATCAATATATTTGCACAATATCATGATACTACGATAACATGCATTATTAGAGATAATACTAATGGAAATAAAATACAAGTTATTAATGATGGCACAAATAATTTAAATACAGATGCTAAAATACACAGTTAGTAACGAATAAATAAAGGTGATGGAAAACGTAATAAAATATGTACAGGAAACATTAGGAATAGCAACCAAAATAATTAAGGTAAACAAGGAGGAACTGAATCATCTTCCATTCTTTATCCTTAACACCTTTGAAATATGGAAAACTGTAATATTTGACAAAGAAGTGTTTCTTTTTGAAAAAGCAACAACAGAGCATTTAACCCCTTTGCAATATAGAAAGCAAATGATGTTGCTGGTAAAGAAACTCAATAGCCCAATTATTTTTGTGTTAACTGATATGAAAGCATATGATAGAAACAGGCTTATTCAGCAAAAAGTAAATTTTATTATAGAAGACAAACAAATCTTTATCCCTCAATTGCTCATTGATTTAAAGGAATACCAACCAAAAATTCCGGTTGATACCGAAAATTTACAGCCTGCAGCTCAAGTCATCATACTATATCATATCCTGAAGAAACCAATGGATGGGCTTAATTATAAGCAAATAGCCACGCTGTTGGATTATTCATATTTAACCATTAGCAGAGCAATAGAAAACCTTGTCAATTTAAAGTTATGTGCAACAGCTGGAACAAAAGAAAAGACACTGGTGCTTCAAACAGATAAAAAGAAACTTTGGGAATTGGCAATACCATATTTTAAACTGCCAATAAAAAAGTCATTGTTTATTAATGATAGACTACCTGACGATTTAATATTTATCTCTGACATAAACGCATTGGCTCATTATACCGATTTGAATAATGAAAACATCAATCATTATGCAATCAATCATACTGATTTTTTAAGGTTGAAGAAGGAAGGGCTAATTAAAAAAACCAGTCAATATGATGGTGAGTACAAAATTGACCTATGGCGATATAATCCGAATATTCTAACTGACACAAAATATGTGGACCCACTTTCTTTATACATCACCTATAAAGAAACAAAAGATGAACGGATTGAAATGGGATTGGAACAAATAATTGAACAATTTATATGGTAAGAGGACTGGATATATTTAAAACATACTTCGATGCGTACTCCCATAATTATGTGATTATTGGAGGTACCGCCTGTGATATAATTATTGATGAAGCTGGTTTTTCCCCATGTGCCACCAAAGACATCGATATTGTTTTGGTTGAGGAAGCTTTAAGCTCAGAATTTGTAAAACAGTTTTGGCAATTTGTGTTCGATGGCAATTACGAACGTATGGAAAAAAGCGAAGAAGATCGCAAGTATTACCGTTTTATAAACCCGGAAAATTCGGATTTCCCATATCAATTAGAACTTTTCTCAAGGAATCCCGACCTAATGGATTTAAATGAAGGAACACACCTTACTCCAATTCCGGTTGAAGATGATTTAAGTAGTCTCTCTGCCATATTGCTCGAAGATGATTTTTATATATACATGATAGCACATAGCAAATTGGAGGATGGTTTACACCTGGCAAATATTGAAGCTTTAATTTGCTTGAAAGCCAGAGCCTACATCGATATTGCTGAACGAATTGCCCAGGGCAGTAAAGAAGACAGTAAAAAACTTCGTAAACATAAGGGCGATGTGTTTCGCCTGGCAGTGATGCTGACCGAAGATGATATGTTTGAATTACCAGAAAACATTAAAATACAAATGCAATATTTTGTTGACACAATTGTCGGAGAACTTCCCGATAAAGCCATTTTTAAAGCCATGGGGCTGGGCAATATCGACCCCAAAATCGTATTCACCCAAATCCTTAAAAGCTTTCAATTAGATGGAAAATAACAATACAAAACCGTTTTACAATATTGAGATTCCGGAGGGTTGGGAAGTG
>DYSN01000061.1:0-16331 GCA_020718205.1 Draconibacterium orientale | reverse complement strand
CTCCCCCCGCTCTCCGAACAAAAAGCCATAGCCCAAGTGCTAAGCACGGCAGATGCCGCCATCCACACCACCGAAAAAATCATTGCCCAAAAAGAACTTCGCAAAAAATGGCTCATGCAACAATTGCTTACGGGGAAGCATCGACTACGCTCAGCTTCCGGTGAAAGGTTTGGTGGGGAGTGGAACGAAATTCACATTCGTGATGTAGCAATGGAAGCTAGTATCAGAAATAAAAGCGACAAACAACTTACAGTTTTATCATGCACAAAATATGATGGGCTTGTTCCTTCACTAGAATACTTCGGAAGAAAGATTTTTGCTGATGATGTTAGCACTTATAAGATTGTCCCGAAAAATCATTTTGCCTATGCGACAAATCACATTGAAGAAGGAAGCATCGGTTATCAAGAAATTTGGGATGAAGCCTTAATTAGTCCGATGTACACCGTTTTTAAAACTGATAAAACTGTCAATGACAATTTCTTTTACAGGTTACTGAAATCTCATCCATTGGTATATCAATATCAAAACAGAATGGAAGGTTCTATTGACCGAAGAGGAGGGTTGCGTTGGGATGGGTTTTCAATTATAAAAATCAAACTACCATCATACGAAGAACAAACCACCATTGCCCAGGTGTTACAAGCGGCAGATAAAGAAATCAGCTTGTTCAAAGCCAAGGCAGAGAAGTTGCGGGAGTTGAAGAAGGGGTTGATGCAGCAGCTGTTGACAGGGAAAGTGAGGTTAAAAATTGAGAATAATTAAAATAGATTGATATGTCTAAAACATTTAATTTTTATTGCGACGAAAGCACACATTTGCAAAATGATAAAGAACCCTTTATGATTATTGCATACATAAGTTCCGCATACAACCAACTCGAGCAACATAAACTTCACCTTAAAATGTTGAAGACCAAGCACCAAATCACAGGCGAGTGCAAATGGAGCAAAGTTTCTGAGAGTAAGTATCATTATTATGCCGATTTAATAGACTACTTCTTTTCAACGGATATGAATTTCAGGGCGGTCATTGTAAGGAAATCGCAAATAGATGAAAATAGGTCTAATTTTACTTATAACGACTTTTATTTTAGAATGTACTACCAGCTTTTGCATCATAAAATAAATTTGGAATATACCTACAATATCTATTTTGATGTAAAGGATACGAATAGTAATAAAAAGCTTCACACGCTTAAGGAAATACTTAAATGGAATGCTTCAATTAGAAGTTTTCAATTTATTAAATCTCATGAAAGTTCATTTATGCAACTTGCTGATTTATTGATGGGAGCTATAAATTATAAATTGCGGGAATATAATAAAGTATTGGCAAAAAATAGACTTGTTGAACGTATCGAAAAACACAGTAAAGTTCCATTACACAATTCAACCCCAAAAAATTCCGATAAATTCAATTTGTTTTTTATCGATTTAAAATAGTACTTATGCCGCTAAATTTACTTAAAACATATCCTCAGCTTCTGGAAATGGGTCATTTGGAAGTGCATCAAAGATATCAATCACTCCAAGGTGTTTTTAAAAGAGATATTGAAGATAATAGTGGGTTGAATTTTCGCAGTAAGACTATTCGCCCCATAAAAGGAGAAGAACCTGCAATGGTGATTTTATTAAGACATCTTACAACAGAAGAAATAGAGGAAGTAGACGAAAATGGTCTTAAATACCCTAAACGAATTTTCGAAATGGATAGGTCGCAGCGTTTACACTGGGTTAGATACCATCTGGAGGAAAAGAAAAAAGTAAACATGGAAGTGTTTAGTGTAGAAGAAAGAGACCAAAAGAATCGAAAAGACATTATCAGAACCTATATATACGATGTAGACCAAAAATACATCATAGTTCTGGACCCACAGCGTACTCAACAGGATTATTATCTCATAACAGCATATTACTTGAACAAGGATTACGGAGAAAAGAAAATAAAAAAGCTAATGAAAAGGAGACTTCCTGAATTGCATTAAAAGCGCAAGGCTCGGTACATTTCTGGATGTATCGAGCCTCGAAACTCCTTTCTCCGATTATGGCAGAATGAGCGTTGCAAATGTAGTTGATTAAGAAGATGAAAAACAAGTTATTAATAGAAATAATGTTAAGGATCATATAATTTATACTGATTACAAATGAAGAGAAGGCATTAGACGATATGAAGCTCCATGTAATGATTAAAATGATATTGAAGATGCTCTGTATGCTAATTCTAATAGAGCTAAAGAAGATGCAAAAAGAGATGATGCTATTCTTTGTATTGCAGATACAAGAGATAATGCAGCTAGTAAGAAAATTTTATAAAACAATGAATGACAATCTTTTAAAACATTATTTGATTGTTTTTCAATTCTCTGTATCGGGCTCCATATTCTCTGTATTCAATCCGGAACCTGGCGAATTCAATTCTCTGTATCGGGAATCCGGTTCTCTAAAAAATTAAAAAAATGGAAACACCAAGTTTTAAAGAAGACCATATCAGCCAGATTCCGGCGTTGCAAATGCTGGTGAATTTGGGATATAAGTATTTGAGTCCGGCAGAAGCTGAAAGGCTAAGAGGTGGGAAAACCACCAATGTTCTATTGGAAGATGTGTTAAGGAAGCAATTAAAGGAAATTAATTGCATCCGCGTAAGTGCTACGAAAACCAGCATTTTTACAGACGAAAATATTGAAAAGGGTGTACTTGCCTTGAAAAACCTGCCCATGAACGAGGGTTATATTGCTGCCAGTGAAAGGGCATATAACCTCATAACTTTGGGGCAGGCATTGGAGCAAACTGTGGATGGAGATAAAAAGAGCTTTACACTTCAATATGTCGACTGGAAAAACATTGGCAACAATGTATTTCACGTAACCGAAGAGTTCAGTGTTATGCGAAGCACAAGCAAAGAACATTACCGCCCTGATTTGGTGTTGTTCGTAAACGGCATTCCACTTTGCATTATTGAGTGCAAACGTCCTGATATGAAAGAGCCCCTAAAACAGGCCATCAGTCAGCATTTACGCAACCAACAGGAAGATGGAATCAGAAGTTTGTATGTGTATTCACAACTGTCATTGAGCATAGCCACCCAGGAAGCTGCTTATGCTACCAATGCCACAACCGAAAAATTTTGGGCAAAGTGGCAGGAGAAATTCAGCAGCGATGAAGATGAACAAAAATATAAAACCCAATTGTTGGAACTCAAAAACAAACCACTTCCTGTTTCTGTGAAAGAGCAACTGTTTGCTGACCGATTCAAATATGTTCGATTATACTTTGATGCTTTGGAACAACAAGAAATTTTGCCCACAGAACAAGATGTGTATTTGTTTGGCTTATGCCGTCCTGAAAGATTGATCGATATTGTTTTCAACTTTGTTTTGTTCGACAATGGTGAAAAGAAAATAGCTCGTTACCAGCAGTTTTTCGCCATCAAAAAATCTATGCAACGAATAAAGAATATTGAAGCCGGAAGAAGAAAAGGTGGTGTTATATGGCATACACAGGGAAGCGGAAAATCATTAACTATGGTCATGCTGGCTCAGGCCATTGCATTGGATCCGACTATTCGAAATCCGAAAATTTTATTGGTGACGGATCGAACCGATTTGGATAGTCAAATAACAGGCACATTTCGGAAGTGTGGAAAGTTTGTTGAGAATGCAACTACAGGTCAGCGCCTGGTAGAATTATTGGAAAGCAAAAGCGATGCAGTAGTAACCACCATTATCAACAAGTTTGTGGCTGCAATTAAAAAAATCAACAAACCATTAGAGAGTCACGATATTTTTGTTTTGGTCGACGAAGGGCATCGAACCCAACATGGTATTTTTAATATCGATATGCAAAAAACTTTGCCAAATGCATGCTTTATTGCAATGACAGGAACACCACTTTTTAAAAAGGACAAGAGTACTGCTGCCAAATTCGGAGGTGTAATTGACGCGTACACTGTGGATCAGGCGGTAAGCGATAAGGCTGTTGTCCCTTTGCTTTATGAAGGCAGGTTACCAATACAGGAAGTGAATGCAAGTCCGATTGATACGTTTTTTGGGATGGTTTCAGAGCCTTTAACCGAATATCAAAAAGCAGACATTAAAAAGAAATTTGCCAGATACGACCACTTGAATTCAGCTGAACAGAAAATGAGAATGATTGCCTGGGACATCAGCTATCATTATCGTGACAACTGGCAAGACAGGACTCCTTTCAAGGGGCAATTGGTTTGTGATAAAAAGGTCAATGCTATCAAGTACAAAGAATATTTAGACGAAATAGGAATTGTAAGCAGTGAAGTACTAATTTCAGCTATGGACGAACGCGAAGGAGAAGACAGCGCCTATGAAAAGTCAAGCGAAAAGGAAAACCAATTTTGGAAAAAGATGATGGACGAACATGGTAATTCCAAAAGCTATGAGAAAAACATTATCAGCAGATTCAAAAATCAAAAAGACCCGGAAATTATTATTGTAGTCGACAAACTACTCACTGGATTTGACGAACCGAAAAACACTGTTTTATATCTTACAAGAAACTTACAAGGACATAAGCTATTGCAAGCCATTGCACGGGTAAACCGAATTTATCCTGATAAAGAATTTGGCTATATAATTGACTATTATGGGGTTATTCAGAATCTGGATGATGCTTTGCAAATGTATTCATCCTTCGAAGATTTTGATGATGAAGATTTATTAGGAACGCTCACCAATATTTCCGATGAAATAAAAAAACTGCCCCAAAAGCATTCTGACCTTTGGGATATATTCAAAACCATTGCAAATAAAAGGGATGCGGAAGCATATCAGCAATTATTGAAAGATGAGGCCTTAAGAGTTTTGTTTTATGATAAACTTGCATCGTTTGCCAGGAGTTTGAAATTAGCTTTGTCATCCATTCAATTCTATAAAGATTTTGAAGAAAAAACCATCAATCGCTACAAAGAAGATTTGACAATGTTTCTGAAGCTTCGTTTGGCTGTTGTTGAAAGATACAGCGATGTTATTGACTACAAACAGTATGAAGGGCAGATTCAGAAACTCATTGATACACATATCACTACGGAGAAAATAGAAACCATTACGGAACTGGTAAATATTTTCGACAAAGACAAATTTCAGCAAGAATTAGAGAATACTGTTGGTAAGGCAGCCAAAGCAGACAAGATTGCCAGCAGAACCGCCAAATATATTTCTGAGAAAATGGATGAAGACCCTGCTTTCTACAAGAAGTTTTCTCAAATGCTAAAAGAAGCCATTGCTGACTATGAAGCCAAACGAATCAATGAAGCACAATACCTTGGAAGAGTTCAGGAGATAATGAATAATGTTTTGTCTCATACTGACAGTGACATTCCTGAACAATTAAAAGATAGAGATGTTGCAAAAGCTTTTTATGGCTTGACCATAGAAGCCCTGGCTGAAAAGATTCAGGATAGTGTTGTTCTCAAAGTAGTTTCAATCGAAACAGCATTACAAATTGATGACTTGATAAAACAGAGCGTATTAGATAATGGGAGTCCGGTAATTGACTGGCAATTTAAAACCAATATTTCCGGCAAATTGTTGATTGAAATCGGAGACTATTTGATTGACGAAGTGAGAGATAAGTACCATTTGGAATTGTCGTTCAAGGAAATGGATAAGATAGCTGAGGAATGTATAGATGTAGCAAAAACCCGATACAAATAATGACCGAAACTATAGTATTTGGAAGCAGGGTGATTGATTTTCGGATAGAATTTTCAGATAGAAAAACACTGGGGATTACTGTTACGCCTGACATGGATGTATTAGTAAAGGCACCAGCAGGCTCAACTCTTGAAAAGATAAAAGAGAAAATCAGGAAGAAAGCTCCCTGGATAATAAAACAACAAAGCTTCTTTCTTTCATTTCAGCCAAAGACCCCAGCCCGAAAATATATAAGCGGAGAAACACATTTATATCTTGGCAGACAGTATCGTTTAAAAATTCTGCATAATGATTCTGGAGTGAAGAACGAAGGAGTGAAATTAAAAGGGCAGTTTTTGGAGGTTTGTTCAATTAATACAGAGAAAGTAAAATTGTTGGTTGAGAATTGGTATTTGCAGAAAGCCAAAGACGTATTGCCAAAAATAGCGCAACCATTGATTGAGAAGTTCGAAACTAAACACAATTTATCATTCCTAAATCATCATTTATCGTTGAGATACATGCCGACCCGTTGGGGCAGTTGCACACAAAAAGGGAAAATTATACTGAATCCTGAATTGATTAAAGCGCCAAAGGGTTGCATTGAGTATGTAATAATTCATGAGTTATGTCATTTAATTCATCACGACCACACCCAAAAATTTATTGACTTACAAACTAAAGAAATGAAAGATTGGGAAAAATGGAAAATGAAGTTGGAGAAATTATTGGCATAGTATAGACGTTTTTTTAGCATTATATCAACATCACATTTATTAGACTACCTCCCTCTCTCCCGAAGCTGCGAAAGAAACAATCCCCCAACCACTATGGCAATGCCTATATAATTGATGGTGAGTAGTTGTTCGCCCAAAAGCAGGAACGAGAACAGACTCGTTAGAACTGGTATTCCATTAGTGAAGACTCCGCTTCGGGTCATGCCCAGAACTTTGATGCTGTGGGTGTAGAGAAGAAATGCCAGCATAGAGCCAAATATGGCTAATAGCAGAATGGGTTGTAATCCCGCCCACTGCCAACCCGTTGCCAGGGTGTCGGGCAATTCGATGAGTGCAAAAAGTGGGGCAAAGCCTATTAAACCAAGGGCGCTCTGCCAACTCACGATGGTAAAAACATTGTAATTATGCGATAGTTTATTCAAAAGGGCTGTATATCCAATGGCCGAAGCGACGGCCAACAACAGGAGTAAAATCCCCCAAATATTGGCATTGAGCTCCATATTGTAATTCACCATCACCAGTAGAACGCCAATAAAGCTGAAAACAGTTCCGAAGGTTTTGAATTTTGTGATTCTCTCGCCAAATACATACCAGGCCATGTAGGGCAGGAACAGTGGAATGGTGGCTATCATAACAGCTGCAATGGTGGGTGAAACGAGATTTAGTCCGTAGGTTTCGCCCAGAAAATACAGAAAAGGCTCAAAAAAGCTTAGAAGGAAAAAGAATTTCCAGTCTTGCTTTTTTATGGGGTTGAGTAAGCCCGTGGCCTTGGAAATGCTCAGCAGCAATATGGAAGCTATGATGAGCCGAAAAGTAAGAATGGTTAAAGGGCCATATATTTCCAGCGCTCCTTTGGACCAGATGAAACTGAAAGCCCAAAAAATCATGGAGAATACAACAGCGATATAGGCAAGAGTTTTTTGCATAATTTACAAATAAAAAACGCGCGGGTGAATATTATCACGGCCTGCGCGCTTTTCTTTATTAAGTTGTTTTTACTTTGAAACAAATTCTAAAACCGCATCGCACACATATTTGAGCTGCTCTTCGGTGAACTCGGTATGCATTGGAAGCGACAAAACCTGCTCCGATAACATTTCTGTTACAGGGAAATCGCCTGTTTTATAACGTGGGTCTTGATAGGCTTTTTGCATATGCAAAGGCACTGGATAATACACAGCGTTGGCAATTCCTTTTTCGGTAAGATGTTTTTGTAATGCATCGCGGTCAACGCCAACTAGGCGCAGAGTATATTGATGAAAAACGTGATCGGAAAAAGGAGCTGTGGCTGGGGTAATCAGTTTTTCGCATTTTGCGAAAGCGTTGTTGTAATAGCCGGCTGCAGCATTTCTGGCTTTGGCAAAACTGTCCAAATGTGGAAGTTTTACTTTCAGGATGGCTGCCTGCATGCTGTCGAGACGAGAGTTAACGCCAATATAATCGTGATAATAGCGAACTTTCATTCCGTGATTTACAACCACTTTGTATTGCTCGGCCAATTCATCATCATTGGTGAAAATAGCACCACCGTCGCCGTAAGTTCCCAGATTTTTCGATGGGAAAAAACTTGTACAGCCAACATGGCCTATTGTACCGGCTTTTTTCTTATCCCCGTTTTTAAATGTGAAGCAGGATCCAAGAGCTTGGCAGTTGTCCTCAATCACAAATAGGTTATGTTCTTTGGCAATGGCCATAATTTCTTCCATATCGGAGCTTTGACCAAAAAGGTGCACCGGAACAATGGCTTTGGTGTTTGGAGTAATGGCTTTTCTGATAGCATCAGTGTCAATATTCATGGTATCGGCATAAACATCGACAAGAACCGGAGTTAAACCTAAAAGTGCTATTACTTCGGCGGTGGCGATAAAGGTGAAAGAAGTTGTAATAACTTCGTCGCCGGGTTTCAAACCCAATCCCATCATAGCAACCTGAAGCGCATCGGTACCATTGGCACAAGGAATCACGTGTTTCACTCCAAGATATTCGGCCAGATTTTTCGAAAACTCGTGAACCACCGGCCCGTTGATATAGGAAGAAGTATCTAATACTTTTTGAATTTCAGCATCTATTTCGGGTTTTAAACGCTGATATTGACTTTGTAAGTCAACCATTGGAATATTCATAGTGCATTTTTTTTTAAAGAATGTGCAAAGATATATTTTTCATCAAATGAGTTGTTTATAATCTAACAATTAAAACTCTTTAAGAAATTCATTTTCCGGTGAAATACTCAAATGCCTATCTTTGCCCGTTAATCCTGGAACTGACACATGAACAAATCATTTTTTTACGCATTTCTGCCCGCTTTTCTCATGGTAATGATGGCCGCAAATTTAGTTTCGGCTCAAGAATTGAAAGCCGATTCGGCACGATCTTCGTTTATCATTTATGCTGCTTATGCCTATCAGATTCCCGGGGGAGATATGGCTTCGCAATATGGCCATAATTCTACCATTGGTCCCGGTTTTTTCTATAAAACAGATAAAAACTGGATGTGGACAGCCGAGATGAATTTTATTTTTGGTAACGATGTGAAAAATTCCGAAAGCATTATTGATGCCATAAATACCGAAGACGGATTTGTGATTGGTCTCGATGGTACATTTGCCAATATCAGACCCATGGAGCGTGGTTTCACCCTATTTGCTGAAGTGGGGAAAATTATTCCGGCATTTAATCTGAATGCCAACTCGGGCTTGTTTTTTAATGTGGGTTTGGGCTATATTCAGCATAAAATACGATGGGATGTGGAAAACAATAACGTTCTGCAACTCGACGACGACTACAAGAAAGGCTATGATCGTTTTACCGAAGGCGTTGCATTTACCCAATCGTTCGGTTTGTTTTATCTTGGCAACGAAGGGTTATGGAATTTTAAGTTAAATGCAGAAGTGGTAGAAGCCTTCACCACCATGAAACGATATAACTTCGATACCATGGACGGTGACCCCAACGGAAAGATTGATTTGTTTTTTGGACTGAAAGCCGCCTGGATGATTCCATTATACGGAAGAGCTCCCAAAGCCATGTATTATTACTAAGCACGTAGAACGAAATGAGATTTCTGTATAATATCGCCCTGATAAAATATGGCTTGCTCCTTCGCTTTGTGGCTCTTTGGAACCCTAAGGCTAAACTTTGGAGCCATGGCCGAAGAAATCTTCTAAAAAAAATATCCGCCGATTTTGCGGGAAATACCTCGGATGTGGTTTGGATTCACAGTGCTTCGCTGGGAGAGTTTGAACAAGCTCGTCCGCTCATTGAAGCCCTTCGCCGCGATTATAAAGCCTTAAAAATTGTGGTTACCTTTTATTCCCCATCGGGTTATGAAATCAGAAAAAACTATCCTTTGGCCGATTTTGTCTACTATTTGCCGGAAGATACCACCGCCAATGCCCGCCGTTTTGTCGAAATAGTGAATCCAAAAATAGCGGTCTTTATTAAGTATGAATATTGGTTTAACTATATGAACCAGCTTCGCAAGCATCAGATTCCATTTGTTTATGTGAGTAGTATTTTCAGACCATCGCAGACTTTCTTTCAATTTTATGGAGGCTGGTTTTTAAAACATTTGAAAATGGGAACCCATTTCTTTGTTCAAAACAACGAATCCGTTGCCCTTCTGGCAAAACATGACATTCATCAGGTTACAAAAACAGGCGATACCCGTTTTGACCGCGTGGCTTCCATAGCCGAAAAGGTTGATGGGAATGCTGTGGTTCAAGAGTTTAAGGGAGATGGTGTGTTACTTGTGGCCGGGAGTAGCTGGCCGGGAGACGAGAAATTACTCGTTGACTTAACCACCATGAATCCGCAATTGAAAATGGTGGTGGCTCCACATCTCATCGACGAAGCACATATTCAGCAGATAGAAAAATTATTTGCATCATCAGTCAGGTATTCACAGGCTGACATTACCACAGTAAGAAGTTTTAAAGTGCTCATTATCGACAATATGGGCATGTTATCCGCCATTTATAACTATGCCAATATGGCCTTCATTGGCGGTGGATTTGGAGCGGGCATCCACAATACCTTAGAGGCCGCAACTTTTGGAATGCCCATTTTTATTGGCCCCAATTACCATAAATTCCAGGAGGCCAAAGATTTAAAAGAGCTTGGAGTGATTCGCGTGGTGAATCAAAAAGCCGAGCTGGAGGCAGAAGTGAAGCAATTGCTCCATAATCCGCAGAAAATGAAAGAGATATCGGAAAAATCGAAGGCCTATATTCAAACCAACAAGGGAGCTACCCAAAGCATTATCGATTTTATGAAACCTTTTTTATAGGGGGTTGAATGGTTTTGGGTGGGATAGTAGAAAAGGAAATATACGAATGCGACTGTTATACTATTTAAAACCTGATTTAATTTAATATTTGAAGGAGTTACACCTGCTTTTTATTTGAGTCGTCCTGTTTCAACGAGAAAATTATAAAAAGACAATACCAATCCTAAATTATTTATTTTTATAACCTATCTTTGTACTAAAAGGAATTAACATGGGCATTGCAATTTCAAATCATACAATTGATAAATATTTGGGGTTTTTGACAAAACTTGATATTGTTTCTAAGAAGAAACTGATTGTAAAACTTACGGAATCATTAGAAGTTAAAGAAGATAAAGAATTTGATTTGAATAGGTTATATGGTGCCTGGGAAGATTCTAGGAGTTCTGATGATATAATTAAGGATATCAAAGCTTCAAGAATTGAGAAACCAATTAAGATCAACTTCTAATAAAAGTATGTTGGTTGAAACAAACAATAACGGAATCCAAAATTTCATTATAGAGTTTTTCTTGTATTATGTTAAAACCAAATAATTTATTATGAAATACCTGTTAGATTCTAATATTTGCATACATTTTTTTCGAGGGAAATATGGGATTATTGATAAGCTGAATTCTATTGGTTTAACGAATTGTGCAATCTCTGAAATTACCTTAGCCGAATTAGTTTTTGGCGCTGAAAGTAGTGATAATCCTGGTAAAAATCATGAAATCGTAGAGCAATTCATCAATCAATTAACAGTATTGCCAATTTACGATTCCATAAAATTTTATGGTAAAGAAAAATCAAGACTTCGAAAGTATGGTAAAATGATAAGTGATTTCGATCTATTGATAGGTGCTACTGCGGTTGAAAAAGATTTGATTATGGTAACTGAGAACGTGGGAGAGTTTGAGCGGATTACCGGCATCAAAATAGAAAACTGGATTCGTAGATAGCAATAATTCTTTGTTTCCAATAGCCATTCCAATCTCCAAGTAATCCGGTTTGTTGTATTTTGTCCCGCTATTAACTTTCTGTGCATCGTAAATGCTATTTTAATCGTATAAAGTACATAAAATAGGATGTTACTATTCCATCTGATGGATTCATGATTAAACGGCAGATGCTGATTAAATATTCCTGTTAGCTTCACCTTATTATTTGGTTTAATTTTTACCCATTTATCTTCGAAAAAATATATCCCTGTCAACTTGTATTCATGAAGTCATATGTTTAGCTTTGCTTCGAATAACTAAATAAAATTTCAAAATGAAAATTAACAGGTACGAGGACATTTCTCAAATAGAAAAGGAAGCCAAAAAGGACTATATCGACCGCCATTCGGCTTTTGTACATTGCGAATCAAACGCAGTGGCCGGTGAAAAATTCAAGGTAAAAGTGAAAGTGGGCGAGGAGTATAAGCACCCCGACGATTTCGATCATTTTATCCAGTATGTTCAATTGTGGAACCGTGAAACCTTTCTCGCTCAGGCTATTTTTACAGCAGGTGCTCAGGGCGGCGCTCCGTCAAATCTGGAAGTAGATTTTTATATCGTTCCCCAGAAATCGATGAAACTTTTGGCTCATGCTTATTGCACCAAACATGGTTTGTGGCAAAGCGAAGAAGTTGAAGTAGAAGTGGCTTAATCTTTCAGCCAAAACAAAAAAAAGAGGCATCCCATTTGGTAAGCCTCTTTTTTTTGTCCATTGAAGTGATTACTCAATAATAAGTTTCCCCTGAATGGTTTGGGTATTGTCGCTGATTCTTATCAGATAAATTCCGGAAGCACTGTGATTTATGTTAATGTTATACGATTTGTCCTTATTCAGGGTCACATGGGTGGAAACATAAATCTGCTTTCCGTTTTGGTCAATCACTTCAATTTTGGCATTTTTCATGTCTCTGTCCGGAGATAAGGTAAAATTCCCCTGATTGGGATTTGGGAAAATAGAAATGCTCTCTTTAGCCAAAGCCAACTCCCGGGTCCCAACGCCGTAATCAATCAATACATCGTCGATGAAAAGGTAATTGCCTCTCATATTGTACGATTCGAAGGCAATTCTGAGGTTGTTCATTCCAGCATAGGCAGAAAGATCGATTTTATTACAATCGCTTCCCCAGCCACTTCCGCACCAATCGTCGGCCACAGCGGGGAAGAAATCATCGGTGGTGAGTGGGTGAGTGGCAAAGCTACCGTTTCCATCTTCACCAAAAGCTGCCAGTCGCTCCCAGCTTATTCCGCAATCGGTTGATATGAGGATGATGAGCGAATCGGTGTATTGGTTGTAATAGCGGGCATAGGCGTGTTTAAATTCCAGATCCGAAACATATTCGGGTAAAGTGAAAACGGGGGTGATGAGCCGGTCGCGGGCACCAAAATTGGTATAAGCGTGGAAGTTAATTCCCATGGCTCTGTCGCCAGTGGATCCTGCCACCGGGTAATCGGTCCAGGTGATGGATTGGTCTTCATTTTCTATGGACCAGCCACCCAACAAAGGTTCTTCCTGCTCAAAATCGCTGAATTGAGGAATATTGCCACCGCCCGATTGTATATAAGCCGGCATGGTAACTTCTGATGTGCCATTGCTATTGGAAACCGAAAGGGTTACATCGTAGCTTCCCAACACGTTGAACTGAACCACAGGATTTTGCGATTGAGCATCGGTTCCATCGAGGAAAGTTACTGTATTGGGGGTAAATGTCCAACTCCAGGTTGATGGGCAGAAAAGGGTTTCGTCGGTGAAATGAACAATCATTTCTTCGCCTTCGCAGAAGCCCTGTTGGTCGGCTGAGAAGTGAATTTCGGGAACAAGTCCTTCTACAATAGAAATATAGTCTTCTTTAACAAGGGTTTGGCTTCCGTTCACGTTTTCCACAACAAGGGTAACATCGAACACGCCATTGTTTTCATAAACTACCACTGGATTTTGCTCGTTTGAAGTTGCCGGAGTTCCGCCTTCGAAAGTCCAGCTCCAGCTGGTAGGAACACCGCTGGTTTGGTCGAAGAAATGAATGGGGCAACCTGTTGGGGCTTCCAGTTGATCGGCCATAAAATCGGCGCTGAGCTGTCCCTGATACATGGGAGTTTCCCAAAGACCACGTCCATAGGTGCTTGCTCTGAGCATGTCGCCCGATGGATTTTGGGGATCGTAATAAATCTCAAGCTCTGTAACCACCGAAGAAAGTGGGAAACCATTGGTATAGAGAACCCAATCGGTCAAGCTTGCATCTTTATAGTAAATACCGGCCTGGGCACCCACATAAAGTCCATCTACTGAGTTTTTGTAGAATACAACAGATTTCATGGGGATATTGGGTAAAGTGCCTGGAATATCGGTCCAGGTTTCGCATAAATTATCCGATTGATAGATTTTGTTGCCTCTGGCCATAAATACACGGTCCTCATTTTCAGGATCGGTGGCAATGGAATTCACATTTCCGGAACCTGGCAAACCAGTCAGCTGATTCCAAATGGGGGTGATGGCGTTGGCACTTTCGGTCATGTATAGGGTACTTCCTTTTCCAACCCACATAATATCGGCGTTGGCACTGTTTTGAACCAGCAAATCGCAGTTGTTTCCAGTGAAATCAGTAATTTTTGTCCACTGAATCTGACCAGTGGAGGTGGCTTTCACGTTGTTGGTTCTCCATACAGCTTTCATTCCCACAAACATGGTGTTGGAGTTGGCATGTGAAAGAAGGAAAGGTGTAACCCAGGCACCATCTTCACCGATTCCGTTCACAATACTGCCCTGATTGTTGCTATTGTTATAGATTCTATCGATATTTCCAAAGTAATATTCGCCATAGCTGTAAGATGGGTTTTCCCAATCGATAACGCAGTCCATGCCATCGCCACCCATAACGGTGCGCCAGCCTGTTGGAGTGAAGGTAGCAGTTCCGTTGTCCTGATAACCGTTGATTACCAAATCTTTAACGGTTGCGCTGGATCCAATTTTATAGATTTGCGAAATGGCCATTCCACTGCTTATTTGTGTCCAGTTGGTGGCATTGTTATCGCTGTAATAAAGTCCACCATCGTTTCCGTTATAGAGTCGGTTGTTCAGGGGGTTGATTTCGTAAACATGCATGTCGGCATGAACGGCTGGCACTCCACAGGCGCCATACCAATGCGATTTAATTTGCCAGTTGGCACCAGAATTGGTTGAAATCCAGGTATTCACACCACCAACAAAAACTGTTTCGGCATTTTCGGGATCCACAGCTATGTCCATATCATACCAACCTTGTCCGCTGGAGCCACTTCCATCGCAGCTGTATTCGAAGATGTTGGGGGAGGTTGACATTACAGTCCAGGAGTCGCCGCCATTGGTTGATTTGCTGGTACTTCCATAAACGCTGCCGTTGGCTAAGAGCACATAAACCACTTCCGGATTGGCAGGAGAAACAGCGATGGCTCCGCGACTACCACTGGGTAATCCGCTGCTGCTGTTTACAAAGCTGTCGCCATTATTGGTGCTTTTATAAAAGCTGGAACCGGAGATGGTATAAACAATGTCTGAATTATCGGTTTTGAAAAGGATATCTTTAAAATTTCCGCCCTGCGACATGGTCCAGTTATCGCCCAAATCGGTTGATTTATAGATACCGCCATCGGTGGCAGCCAGAATGGTGTTGGCATTGTTGGGGTCTTGAATCATTCTTCCAACGGTGCGGTTACCCATTCCGGTATTGGATGGAGACCAGCTTGCGCCGCCATCGGTCGATTTAAAAACGCCCATTCCGTCGGAGTCGCCGGCATCTCTGTCGCCGGTTCCAATGAGAATAACATCGGGATTATCGTAATTTACCACGATGGAGCTAACTCCCATGGTGGGTTGCTGGTCGGTGAGTACTACCCAGTTTTGGCCGCCATCTTCGGTTTTCCACAAACCACCCTGAGGCGCGCCAGCAAAGAGAATATCCGCATTAGTGGAGTGAAATGCAACGGCATTCACTCGTCCCATACCATTGGGCTGACCAGTGCCGGCGTTTACCGGAAGGGAAATGGGGCCTAGATTTACCCAGTTAGCTTCGGAAGAAACGCTTCTTCGAGCCATAAAGTTTTGAACTTCGCTGTAAACCTTGTCGGTGGGGATTCTGAAGCCGTTCTCATCGATTTTGAATTGCATCATGTATTCCCAGCGTTTGAAAACTTTCCAGCCGGAGCTTTTGTCGGGCGATTTGCCTTCCCAGTAGGTATTGAAAGCTTTTTGAACATCGTAGAAATTGGCATTTTTGTCTTGCATCATTTCTATCCAATAGGGGTAATTGGCAGTGTCGTTTTGGGCAAAACCCGACCCCAGGAAGAAACTGAGCATTATAAGTGCAAGGATAAATTTTCTCATGGTTGTTTATTTTTAATGATTTATGTTTTGATGAGGAAAAGACTGCTAATTTATGGAAAATTTATATTCCATATAATTAGGTGATTCACTTTAAATTAAAGGATAATTGCAATATTGATATTGCATGAATGGGCTTTTCTAGATGTTTTAGATTTTATTTTAGGTTGGTATATTTAAAGTCAGAGGGGCGAAGTACACCTATCGCTCAGAGTACTGACTATGAATGGCTGGTAATTTTTTTTAGTAGTTAGTTGTCAAGTTTCACAAGGTTGTTTATGAAAACTTACTTTATTAAGGTGTTTCAAAT
>DYSN01000060.1 GCA_020718205.1 Draconibacterium orientale | reverse complement strand
AGCCGGCTGAGTCTTTCAGACCGGCTTTTTTATTGACTTAATAATCCATCATCTGTAAATCTGTTTATTTTTGCAGATTAATCATTAACCCCAACAACTCTAACGGCGACAAACTACCAGGTTTGACCATTAAAAAACAAATTAACAGATGAAAACACCGGAATTAGTACAAGAGGAAAACCGCCCATCATTAAATTTTATTGAGCAAATCATAGAACAGGACCTGAAAAACGGTAAAAACGAATCGAGAGTTCACACCCGTTTTCCCCCCGAACCCAATGGCTATCTGCATATTGGTCATGCCAAGTCCATCTGCCTCAATTTTGGTATTGCCCAGAAATACAATGGCAAGTGCAACCTCCGGTTCGACGACACCAATCCGGTGAAAGAAGACGTGGAATATGTGGATTCCATTATGGATGATGTAAAATGGCTGGGCTTCGACTGGGAAGACCGCCTGTTTTTTGCCAGCGACTATTTTGGCCAAATGTACGATTATGCCATAGAACTCATCAAACAAGGCAAAGCCTTTGTATGCGATTTAACTGCCGAAGAAGTGAGTGCCATGCGTGGTACCCCACAAAAACCCGCCGACCCAAGCCCTTATCGCAATCGTACTGTGGAAGAAAATCTCGATCTTTTCGAAAGAATGAAAAACGGAGAATTCCCCGATGGAAGCCGGACTCTAAGGGCTAAAGTAGATTTGGCATCGCCCAATATGCATATGCGCGACCCCGCCATCTATCGAATCCGACATGCCCATCATCACCGCACAGGCGATCAATGGTGCATTTATCCCATGTACGACTGGGCTCATGGATTCGAAGACAGCATCGAAAAAATTACCCATTCGCTTTGTACCCTCGAATTCGAAAACCACCGCCCGCTTTACGATTGGTTTCTCAATCAGGTAGATGTTTTTCATCCGCAGCAAATAGAGTTCGCAAGACTCAATCTCACTTACACCGTGATGAGTAAACGCAAGCTTCTGGAGTTGGTTCAGGGAAAACTGGTAAGTGGCTGGGACGATCCGCGAATGCCCACCATCAGCGGAATGAGAAGACGGGGATATACACCTGCCAGCATCAGAAATTTCTCCGATACCATTGGCATAGCCAAGCGCGACAATGTGATTGATGTGGCTCTCCTGGAACATCATGTGAGAGAAGATCTCAATAAAACCGCCCATCGCCGCATGGCTGTTCTCAACCCTCTAAAACTGGTTATAACCAATTACCCCGAAGGTAAAACAGAGATAATGAATGGCCACAACAATCCGGAGGATGAAAATGCTGGAACCCGCGCAATTCCTTTTAGCCGCGAAATCTATATAGAGCAGGAGGATTTTATGGAAGATGCTCCTAAGAAATTCTTCCGTCTCACCGTGGGGGCTGAGGTTCGCCTGAAATATGCCTACATTATTAAATGCGAAAGTGTTGAAAAAGATAGCGATGGCCGTATAACCCAGGTTAATTGCACCTACGATCCCCTAACCAAATCGGGTAGCGGAACCGAAGAATCTCAACGCAAAGTAAAAGGCACTTTGCATTGGGTAGATGCACATCAGCACATTGAAGCCCAAATTCGTCTTTATGACCGACTATTCACAGTAGAATCACCCGATGGCGACAAGGATCAGGATTATAAGGACTTGCTCAATCCCGACAGCTTATCTGTTATTGAGCGCGCCCTCATTGAACCATCGGTTAAAGATGCGGTATATCTCGATCATTTTCAGTTTGAACGCCAGGGATATTTCAATGTTGATAAAGACAGCACTTTTTCACAAATGGTATTTAATCGCACAGTTGGACTTAAAGACAGCTGGAAAAAAGCCTAATCGTTATTTTAAAGCATAGAGTAGCATTTTAACTTGCTCATCTTGAAAACCATCCAAATTTCTCAATCAAAATTTGGTGGATGGATTGTGTGTGCAATTAAAAAAATCTATTTTTATGCAAAAATTCACCTATGGCTGAGAAACGTGTATGTCAGAATTGTGGCTATGAGCTTAAAGGCCGCGCCGACCAAAAGTTTTGCTCCGATTTATGTCGAAATGCTTTTCACAATCAAATGAACAGCGATTCCAATAATTTCGTTAGAAATGTGAACAATACTCTGCGCAGAAACCGCAGGATTTTGGAGAAATTATGCCCGGGCGATAAAACCAAATCCACCAAAGGACAACTTTCGAACGATGGTTATAATTTTAACTATCACACCAATATCTTCCGGACTAAAAAGGGTTTGGAATATGTGTTCTGTTACGACTTTGGGTATTTGGATTTGCCCAACGACGAAGTAGTCATTGTGAAAAGAAAAGACTATGTAGATTAGCTCAAAGGCTTGTTCATTTCCTGCAAAGCTTTATTAAATACTTCATCTTCCTGCAGATATATGTAGAAATAGGCCTTTTCGCCAAAGAGTAATCTGGCGAGTTCAGCTTTTAAAGTATTGATAATTAAATCCTTGCTATTTTCTATTTCCTCCTTCGATGGTTTTAATTTTTGCTGTTGGGCAATTGAAACCAGATCGCTGTAAACATTTTCTTTCAAAACCATCTTATTGCCAAATTGTTGCATATTTTCAAACTTCTCTAATTCAACCCGATGGGAATTGTAATAGTCAATGGCATATTCAACCACAATGCTATTTCGCACCATTCTATTGTAGAAATAATAGTTTTTCGTTGTATCCAATACTATCTCAACGTCGGGCATGATGCCTCCGCCGCCATATAATACACGTCCTCCAGGGGTTATATACCGGGTGGTATCAACAACCTGAGTACTATCAGTTTTCCCTTCAGCATCGTCCATCATACGGTGAAAATGATCGGCATAATAAGCATCCTTGCCTTCTTCATAGGGCCGCTGAATGCACCTTCCGGTTGGGGTATAATAACGTGCTACGGTGAGACGAAGTGCTGAACCATCGGCAAAGTCTATTTGCTCCTGAACCAAGCCCTTACCAAACGATTTTCGCCCGATAATGGCGCCGCGGTCATTGTCCTGAATAGCTCCGGCTACAATTTCGGCAGCGGATGCTGAATTTTCATCAATCAACACATAGAGTGCTCCTTCCTCGAATGCACCGCTGTTGCGGGCATAATAGCGTTTTTCCGGACGATTTCTACCTTTGGTAAAAACAATAAGTTTTTTATCCCCCAGAAAAGTATCGCTCATTTCTATGGCAGCTCTTAAATATCCGCCCGAATTTCCGCGGAGATCGAGAACAAGTTGATTCATTCCCTGCTTTAATAAATTCTCCATGGCTTCATTAAATTCTTCGATGGTGGTTGCCGAAAATTTACTTATTTTAATGTAACCCAGCTGCTTATCTATCATAAAACTGGCATCAAGGCTATAGGTGGGGATTTTATCACGTACTATTTCGAAACTCAGGAGTTCATTTACATGGCTTCGAACAATCTTCAGGTCAACTTTACTGCCCCGTGGACCTTTTAAATGCTTCATGACTTCGGCATTGGAGAGTTTTTTACCAGCAATGGTATCTTTGCCAGCCATAACTATGCGGTCGCCAGCTTTTATGCCAGCCTTAATGGATGGTCCGCCTTCGAGAGGCAGCATCACGGTTACCGTATCGCGTATCATTCGAAACTGAACACCAATTCCATCAAAATTTCCAACCAAAGGATCAACCACATCGTGATATTGCTCGGGCACTATATAATCGGAATGAGGATCCAATTCGTCGATAATATGATTAATTGATTTGAGCTCTAAATCAGCCGGATTCACACTATCTACATAATCGGCAGATATATATTCAAGAACCTCACTGATTTTGTTTTGGGTATTGGGTTGATAGAATGAGTTGCCTCCTAAAAAATGCCTTCCCACCGACATGCCTGCCACAAAAACCAGCGCTATAATGATAGGGGTATAAACTTTATTCCACCAGGAATTTTTCATAATTAACAGTCTATTAATTGAATTTAAACCGCCAAAAGTAAAAGTTATTTTTAGAAGAAGTATCTTTGTGGATTGAAATTTAACCATAAAAATTTATAAAAAATGAGTAAAAAAGCCATTTTAATCATAATGGATGGTTGGGGTAAGGGAAAGAAGGACCACGCAGATGCCATTTATAATTCTCACACAGATTACACTAAAAGCTTGCTTAGCGACCCATCTGTCGCAAAAAACATACTTCACACCGATGGCGAATACGTGGGTCTTCCCGATGGCCAAATGGGAAATTCGGAAGTAGGCCATCTAAATATAGGCGCTGGCCGTGTGGTTTTTCAGGATTTGGTGAGAATCAACCACGCTGTAAAAGATAATTCCATTGAACAAAACGAAGAAATAAACAAAGCCTTTAGCTATGCATTGGAGAAAGGTGCCAAACTCCATTTTATTGGTCTGGTGAGCGATGGCGGGGTTCACTCAGCCACAGCTCATTTGGTAAAACTTTGTCAAATAGCTGACAAACAAGGCCTTAAAAATGTTTTTATTCATGCTCTTACCGATGGTCGCGATACCGACCCAAAAAGTGGTTTGGGTTATATCCATGAGTTGGAGTCGAATATTAAAAACACTTCTGCTCAGATTGCTTCGGTATGTGGCCGCTATTATACCATGGATCGCGACAAAAGGTGGGACAGGGTTAAACTGGGCTACGATTTATTAACCCAGGGAATTGGCGAGTCGTTCAATTCGGCTGCGGAAGTTATAGAATCATCCTACAACAATAATATCACCGATGAGTTTATTAAACCATCCGTTATTGTAAAAAATAATGAGCCCATTGGTTTAATTGAGCCCAACGATGTGGTTTTTTGCTTTAATTTCCGCACCGATCGTCTCCGCGAAATAACCACCGTGCTCAGCCAGAAAGATATGCCTGAGATGGGAATGAAAGCCCTTCCGCTTTATTATATTACTATGACACGCTACGATGAGTCATTTAAAAAGGTTCATATTGCCTACGACAAAGACGATTTGAAAAACACCATTGGCGAAACCGTGAGCAAAGCAGGAAAAACTCAGGTAAGAATTGCGGAAACTGAAAAATATGCCCACGTAACTTTCTTCTTTTCCGGGGGAAGGGAAAAAGAGTTTGATGGCGAAAAACGTATTTTAATCCCATCGCCCAAAGTAGCCACCTACGATTTAAAACCTTCCATGAGTGCCAATGAAGTGGCCGATGCCATAGTAGAAGAATTGAATTCCAATCAACCCGACCTCGTTATACTGAATTTTGCCAACAGCGATATGGTGGGACATACCGGCGTTTATTCGGCCATTCAGGAAGCGGTTGAAACAGTAGATAAATGTGTGAAACGAGTTGCAGAAACTGCCCGCGAGCTAAAATACAGCGTTTTAATAACTGCCGATCACGGCAACTCTGATAATGCCGTAAACGAAGATGGTTCGCCCAATACAGCCCACTCCATGAACCCGGTACCTGTTTTTCTGCTCGACGATGATTATAAGAAAATCAATGAAGGGAAACTGGCAGATATTGCACCTACTTTATTGCATATCATGGGATTGCAGATTCCGAAAGAAATGACAGGAAATATACTTGTAAAATAGATTGCAAAAAAAACCCCCGCCAATTGGCAGGGGTTTTAAGTTCAAGTCAATCTCAATTTGTTTTTGCCCGGTCTTACCTCCACAAAAAATTCGTGAAGCAAGACAGTAATCTGTTTATCCTTGGCACACTCCGGGCAATAGTCTAAGGTTTGGTTAAATTCGTTACCGCAGACCGAACATGAGTAGTGCTTTTGATAGGTGCGCAATTTGGGATTATCTTTCTTTAGCAAAAAGTAAGCTGCTATGGCTCCTATTGCTATAATACTGACTGTTATTGCTATTGTGGTTATCATAATTAATATATTTAGGTTGTGGGTACAATGTTGGGATGAAGCGGCACATATTTCCCATCTTTAAGGCAAATTGGACAAGCATCGTGGTTTTTGTCGAAACTGTAACCACATTCCGGACATTCATGTTGTACAATATGATATAAAATGAGTTTGGGGGAGTGTATAACCGCAAACAAACCTGTAATGGGGGTGAGAAATAAGCTGATTAAGAAAGCCGGAATCATTCCCAGGTTTCTGTCTCTTGCCAGCAGAGCCACTCCGAGGCTTAAAAAAATATAGGTTACTATTCCAATTATCATGATGCAAAACTATTGCATAACAAATTATAAAATGAAGCAGATGAGCAATGGTTGGTAGTTATTTATTTTTCTCCGGGTCTAATCGAACAAGCGTAATCTTTCCAGGATTAAAAAAAGCTCTCGTTCTCTTCCGGGTTTAATTGAATTATAGGCAGGTTCGAATTTTTTGAAACTAAATTAAGGTTGGAAAAGGTTCTCGTATTCTTCCGAACGTCCGCCAAAAGGAGGGTCTACAAAACTAAAATAATTATTGAATAAATGCCCAACCATTTTTCCGCCTTCGGTAAGTAGTGAATGGACTTTTTTGGCATATTCCTTGCGGAGGTTCATGGGCAGACTCGAGAAAAAAGTCTGTTCCACCAACAAATCATAGTGTCGGTGGTGGGTAAAGAAATCTTCATCCAGAATCTGAGATTCCGGAAAGTCCGGAACAATGGTTTTAAACCTTTCAATGGCCATGGTGCTGAAATCGAGAACAAAAACCCGCGAAAATCCAGCCTTCCACAGCCATTCAGCTTCTCAGGCATTACCCGCCCCCGGAATCAGAATTTTTGAATCTTTGTTTTTTATCTGAGAGAAATAATCGGTCAGTGGTGGGGAAGCAAAGCCCATATCCCATTCGGTTTTTCCGGTGATATACTGTTGATTCCAATATTCTGCATTTAACGATTTCATGCAAAGAACAGATAAGAGAAGAATATGGCAGCCAAAATTCCAACCAAATCGGCGAGTAATCCTACGGTAACTGCATATCGCGTATTTTTTACGGCTACCGATCCAAAATACACCGCAATAATATAGAAAGTGGTATCTGTTGCGCCTTGCATGGTGCAGGCCACTTTTGCCGCAAAGGAGTCAACACCATAATGATTCATGGTTTCGAGCATCATTCCGCGGGCGCCTGTTCCCGACAAAGGTTTCATGAAAGCGGTGGGAAGTGCCGGAACAAAATCGGTATTGAAACCCACTGCATTCACCATCCAGGCAACGCCATTGGTCACATAATCGAGAGCTCCACTAACTCTAAATACACCAATGGCCACTAAAATTGCTATGAGAAAAGGTATAATGGTTATGGCCACATTAAATCCTTCTTTGGCTCCTTCGATAAAGGCATTATAAATATGGATTTTCCGGCGTAGCCCGAGTAGAATAAACGAAATAATGAGGCTAAAAAGAAATACATTGGCCATTACCGAGGAATAAACGGCTATTTTTTCCTGGGGAATGACAGTAAAAAAATAGATTATTCCGGCAACAAAAAGCGATAATCCGCCCAGATAAGCAACAATTATTTTATTGAACAGATTGATTTTTTGATAAACACTAACCGCAATGATTCCAGCCAAAGTGCTAAAAAACGTGGAAAGCAGAATGGGTAAAAAAACATCCGAAGAATCGGCAGCACCCATTTGAGCCCGGTAAACCATCACACTAATGGGGATAATGGTAAGCCCTGATGTGTTGATTACCAGAAACATAATCATGGAATTGGATGCGGTGTCCTTATTGTTATTGAGCTCCTGCAACTCACCCATGGCTTTTAATCCTATGGGCGTGGCAGCATTGTCGAGCCCGAGCATATTGGCCGCAAAATTCATCATAATGCTGCCGTTTACCGGATGGTTTGGCGGAATTTCGGGGAAAAGTTTGCGAAAAAATGGCCCGACAATTCTACTCAAAATGGCCACCATACCTCCTTTTTCTCCAATTTTCATGAGACCAAGCCAAAGCGTCATTACGCCCACCAAACCCAGACTTATCTCAAAACCTGTTTTAGCATTTTCGTAAGTGCTTTGAATCAGATTCGGAAAAATTTCGGTATCACCAAAAAAAACAAGTCTGATGATGGCAATTAAAAATGCGGAAACAAAGAAAAAAATCCAAATAACGTTTAAAGCCATTTCAGGTTATTTTGTTCAATTGCGGGGATTCTATTCCCCAATTGGTTTGGGCGATAAAGATAGAAAATCCCGTGTTCACCGTATGCTGTATGTCACGAACAATTTAAAAACCACCTAATTGTTTATGATAACAAAATCTATTTGCTTTTTCTGCAGGTGAATGGCCTGAACTCTGATTCTTACAGGATCGCCGAGTTTAAACACACGACCATGCCGTTGCCCTATCACCTGGTAGTTTTCTTCGTCGAGGAAGTAGAAATCGTCGGCCATGTCTTTCATTTTCACCATACCCTCTACTTTGGTGTCCTGAAGCTCCACAAAAATGCCCCATTTACTCACACCACTGATAACGCCATCGAATTGCTGACCAATTTTATCGGTCATATAGACTGCCTGCATATATTTCACGCTGGCTCTTTCGGCTTCGGCGGCATTTCGTTCCCGTTCCGAAGAATGCTTGCATTTTTCTTCAAATTCAGCACCGGAAGCTGAGTTACCATGGTTCAAGTAGAGTGCGAGCAATCTGTGAGCCATCAGGTCGGGATAACGACGAATGGGGGAGGTGAAATGGGTGTAATGGGCAAACGACAGACCATAGTGCCCTATATTGTTGATGGAATAATAAGCTTTGGCCATGGTGCGAATGGCGATGGTTTCAATCATGTTTTTCTCGCCCTTGCCTTCCACATCTTTAAACAATTTATTGTATGAATTTACAACTTCGGCCCTGCTTCCTGTTTTCATTTTATAACCGAGTTTATCCACAAATCGGGCAAAAGTGCTTAGTTTTTCGGGATCCGGCTCATCGTGAACGCGGTAAACAAAAGTTTTTGCTTTTTGCTTGTCATCTGTTTTACCAATGAGTTCCGCCACTTTCCGGTTGGCCAAAAGCATAAAATCTTCTATCAGCTTATGCGCTTCCTTTTGCTCTTTTATATATACTCCAATGGGATTGCTTTCTTCGTCGAGCTTGAATTTGACCTCTACCGAATGAAAATTAATGCTTCCTTTTTTAAATCGTTCGGCGCGAAGTTTAGTGGCTAAACTATTGAAAACCAGAATTTCATCTTTATAAGGGCCTTCTTTTCCTTCAATCATTTCCTGAACTTCCTCGTATGTAAACCGATGATTCGACTTTATAACGGTTCTTCCAAACCATTCATCCTTTACTTCGGCTTCTTCGGTCATTATAAAAACGGACGAAAAGCAGAGTTTTTCTTCGTGAGGCCGAAGCGAACACACCAGATTCGAAAGTTTTTCGGGAAGCATGGGTATCACTCTGTCCACTAAGTAGATAGAAGTAGCTCTTTTGTAAGCTTCCTCGTCAATAGGGCTGCCGGGCTGAACAAAATGACTCACATCGGCAATATGCACGCCAACCTCCCACAAATTGTCGGGAAGTTTTTTAAGCGAAATGGCATCGTCGAAATCTTTGGCATCGAAGGGGTCGATGGTTATGGTGAAAACATCGCGAAAGTCTTTGCGTTTTTTAATTTCGGCGGCATCCACTTCATTATGTATTTTACCCGCATCCTGTTCCACCTGTGCAGAAAAGTCACTCTCGAAATTATAATCGAAAACGATGCTTTCTATTTCAACTTTATGATTGCCCGGATCGCCCAAAACCTGTACGATTCTGCCGAAGGGATTGCGGGCATGTTCGGGCCATTCAATAAATTCCACAATTACTTTTTGGCCGTTTTTAGCATCTGCAAGGTCGTCTTTCGAAACAAAAAAGTCAACAGGAATATGAGAGTCGTCGGGAACTACAAAGGCGTAGTTTTTAGAAACTTCAACGGTTCCCACAAACCGGGTTTTGTTGCGCTTTACTATCTCTACCACCTGCCCTTCGAGTTTGCGCCCTTGCCGTTTTGGAAAAATGAACACTTTCACGTTGTCGCCATTGAGCGCATCTTTGGTGTTATTGCTGGCAATAAAAATATCTTCGCCCCCTTCATCATTAATTACATAGGCTTTTCCTGTGGCTTGCATATCGACAATACCGGTAGTATGGGTTTTGCTTCTGCCGTAGGTGCTTATGTATTTTGGGGAAATTTGAAACTTGCCTCTTTTGCTCTCAATAAGTATTTTTTGATCGTAAAACTGAAGCATGAGATTAAGAATTTGTAGTTTGCCTCCGGTATCGTGTATCCGCAGAATTTTAGCCATTTGTTTGTAGTTAAACGAGCTGAAAGGGCTGTTGGCAAACTCTTTTAATATGGTGGTTTCGATTGAATTTTTAGGATTTTGTTTCATTGGTAATGGTTTTTTTATCCCCGGATTTTATCCATAAATTTATTAAATAGCTGAAAATTAATATTATATTAGTATTTATCAATCCCGGAATCAGTAAATATCTATTTAAAAAACCCAAAGCTAATGATTAAATAGGGATTAAGCAGATGAAAGCTTTTATTATTTCGATAATTAAACAAATTTTAAAGTTTTTCTGCTTTTACCTTTTTGAGCGAGGTGAGGTCTATTTGAACTAACATTCCCATGCCAATCTCCTCAATTCTGATGAGAACTTTCTTTTTACCATCTGCATCCTGAACCACTTCGCCATGATAGCCCATCAGTGCTCCGGTTTCTATATGAACTTTTTCGCCTTTGGTAAACCGATGTTCGCTAAAAGTAACGGGAATGTTGTTGGACACAATTTTTTTCATAGCGTCAATCTGCCAGTCGGGAATCACCGCCGCTTTGCCTTCGAAGGTTACATATCGAACTATTCCGGGGGAATTAAGTACCTGATAGTATTCTTTTTCGCTTGCACGCACAAAAACATACCCGTTTATAAAGGGAACTTCCACCCATTTTTTGCGGTCGCTCCATTGCTGAAGTTTTCGCTGAAGGGGTAAATATACTTCTATGCCCTGACTTTCGAGAAACGCGGCAACCGATTTTTCTCCCCGCGAACGGGTATAAAGGGCAAACCAATGGTAGCTAAGAGCCATAAGGGGAGTTTATTTGCAACCCGACGATTTAATGAAGGGGTGATAATCGCCCCGAGGTCCCATGGGATGACTGTTTCGGATATGAAATACGGTGTTGATGCTGTTTCGGGCTTCTTCCAGCCGGAAACCTCCGCCCCCAAGGATGTCTTTATAGCTGAGGGTGTGAAGATCGCCAAATCCTTCGCTAAATTCTATTTCGGTGCCATTCATGGTTATGTTTCGATAGGTTCGCTGACCATTTTCGCGCACTGAACGTGGAATGTCGTTATAGTCTAAGCTCAGGTACCAGCGCACGCGGGCTCTTTCGAGTTCTAAGTAACCGGCGGCTTTATCGGTTTGCGAACAATGTACCAGATTCTCTTTTACCGGTCCAAAAATAAAACTGAGCATATCGAAGAAATGAACTCCGATATTGGTTGCTACGCCACCCGATTTCTCCATGTCACCTTTCCAGCTGATGTGATACCAGTGTCCCCGCGATGTGATGTAGGTGAGGTCTAAGTCGTAAACCTTATCTTTTGGGCCTTCTTCCACCTGTTTTTTGAGTGCTATAATGGATGGGTGCAAGCGAAGCTGCAGGATGGTATAAATGTTTTTTCCGGTTTCGCGCTCCATAATTTGCAAGGCATCCACATTCCATGGATTCAGAACAATAGGTTTCTCGCAAATGGCGTGGGCATCGTTGCGAAGAGCCAAACGGATATGAGAGTCGTGAAGGTAGTTTGGGGAGCAAATACTCACATAATGTACTTCTTTGCCGTGGTCGAGACGGCGCAATTTGTCGAGGTGGCGGTCGAAGCGTTCAGGTTCCGTAAAAAAGTCGGAATCGGGGAAATAGCTGTCCATAATGCCTACGCTGTCGAATTTATCCAAAGCTGCTACCAGGTTATTGCCGGTTTCCTTAATGGCTTTTAAGTGTCTGGGAGCTATGTATCCGGCAGCGCCAATGAGTGCGAAATTGAGTGGTGCGGTCATAATTTTCTTTTTATAATAACTTGTAATTTGGCTTGCAAATATAGAAGATACTTGATGATTTACCAAGTGTTACTTATTTGACCGCTTCTACTTCGCACTGAGAATGAACCAGGAATCGGCGTTTAGAGAGTATATCTAAACAGAGAAACCGGGTGCGGTTTTTCTTAATGATTTGAAAGGTTCTCCCTTTAAAAACGAAGCTGTCACCTTCGGAAAATTCAAACAAAAAAGGATTGGATTTTTTTAGGTCGTATTCCTTAAGTTTTAGTATCAATGCCAAATCAGATGCTGTGCTGGCTCCGGGATTGAGCATATGGTGTCCAAGAATCTGCAATAAATCGTTGGGGAAAATCCGGGGTTGCAGAAAGGGAGCCATCAATCGGCTAAAAGTAGTTTTCCATTCTACTCCATGGGGTTGTAGATATCGGTAGTTGGGATAAGTATTCCAAACGGTCCAGTGCGCCAGCTCGTGAATGAGCGTAATGAGAAAAGCGTAGGGATTCAAATCTCCGTTGATGGTGATTCGGGTAGGCCTTCCGTTTGCCGGAGCCTTGAAGTCGCCAAGTTTGGTGGAGCGTGCTTGTTTTATCTGAACAAGAATGGGCTTGTTGACAAACAATTCAACCACCGCATCAACCGCCAAGGGAGGCACATACTTTTTAAAGACCGACTGATAAAGGGCAAATTTACTCAAGGCTATAGGTGTAGGGGTTTGGAGAATTTAGGTTTATGAGGCCAAACGAAGGGCAATTGCAGTTTTTTTTGGCTCTTTTTCGCATGGCCTTTGGCTTGGTAACACAAGAAAAAGTGAGCAAACAGACAGCAAGTGCCAGGAATAAATGTCGTTTTTTTGGCTTCATTCGTTTAGGGATTGGTGGTGCAAATATAAAAACCTTCGATTAAAAGAAACTCAAAACCAGGAGGAAAATTGCCAAAAAACGAAAGAGTCTCTGCGGGGACAGAGACTCTAACAAAATTAACCAAAACCTAATTATTATGAAAAATCAATTTTTATGTGTTATATGAAATGCTCAAGAACGACTATCATTATCGTAATCAGGATAATGAATAAATAAAATTCAGTCTTTATATTTTTCAATACTCTCACTGTTTATTTTTTATGCAAAGATATGGGGGTGAAGCTTTGGTGAGTATCAATTGAATTCCTGAAATTTCTGGTGAAAAGAACTAAGTGAAATCCCCGATAGAAAAAACCCACAAAGAATAAAGCTGTTACCAATTTCTCGATAACAGCTTTCATTTCCTTTTTTTCTTCCTTAAGGTGTTGACCCACTAGGGCTCGAACCTAGACTCTTCTGAACCAAAATCAGACGTGTTGCCAGTTACACCATGGGTCAATCGCATTTCGCGGTGCAAAAGTAATATTTTTTTATCATCCACAAAAAAAT
The DNA here is from genome assembly GCA_020718205.1 of Draconibacterium orientale. GTDB lineage: Bacteria > Bacteroidota > Bacteroidia > Bacteroidales > UBA12170 > UBA12170. The sequence goes on along the minus strand of DYSN01000060.1, from coordinate 8,425 downwards.
GGACAACCTTTTTTCAAAAAAACTATTGCAGCTTTGCGGCTATTGCCTGTTTGGCCAATGCTTCCATGTCCTTATCGAAGTGAAAAATTCCTCCCTGCGAGGTTGAAGCCAGTTGAAGTTTGTCTAATACTGAACGTGCAGTTGCTTCTTCCTCAATTTGTTCCTGAATATACCACTGTAAGAAATTAGAGGTCATATAGTCTTTTTCAACCATGCAAACCTCAAATAGGTTGTTTATGAGTTGAGTAACATATTCTTCGTGTTTCAACACTTCTTTAAACACATCCTGAATGGTATCCCAGTTGTTTTGTGGCTGTGCCAGTGCTTGTGTTAGGGCATGGGCACCTCTTTCGCTCAAATAGTGAACCAATTTCACCATATGCAGGCGTTCTTCGTCAGCATGTTGATAGAGGTATGATGCACAGCCGGGATATCCTTGGGTTTCGCACCAGTTGCCCATGGCAAAATAGAGTCGTGACGATTCTTCCTCGGCCTTTATTTGAGAATTGATGACGTTTATTACTTGTTGTTTCATAACCATTGTTTTTAAAGTTTGATGAGTATCGACAAAAATATGGAAAAATCTGCTTCCGATGGGTTAAACAATGTAACGAAATAAGAAAAACTTAAACAGGAATTGGCAACCTTAAATGGTTAAAACGAAATTCGGCGGCTTATTTTTTGTAATCCGGGTTTAATGACCGAATTTTCCAACAGAAAATAACCACCGGTAGCAATAATAATGAGTAACCCCAGGGTTGCTGAGCGGCTGAAAAAGGTGAGGGCATATTGAGTGATGAGACTGTTTGCGTTATCTAATATGATGCTAATCAAACTATTATCAGGAATCCAAACACTTAAATAGGGCCAAAGAAAAAAGAGAACAATTAAATTGATGATGGCTACCAAACCAAAAATCAGAAAGGTGATGTTTTTTCCCACCATTTTGGTCGATTCCACCACCAATTTCTCGGCTTTGGGCAGCCTCGACATTACCATTGCGGTAAAATCTTTAGATGGAGTTTTTAAGCCATCGTTTTTTATCAATGCTTTCAGGAATAAATCTTCTACCTGATTGTTGGGTTGAGTACTCATAGTTATAAGTTTACAATATTACCAATGCTGCTGCCTACCGTTTCCTTCATGGTACAATACAGCTTTTTTCTGATTCTGTGAAGTTTAACCTTCACATTGGCCTGGCTGAGTTCAGTAATCTGACTTATGTCTTTCACCGGCAATTCTTCCAGATAAAAAAGCTTTACAATGAGGTAATCATCATCGCTCAATTCTTCGAGCGCACTTTTTAATATGCTCTGCTGCTCTTCCGGACTCAAGGTTTCCAGTTCTTCTTTTACTTCGTCGAGCGAGTAATTGTTGATGGTGAAATCGTCCAATGCCTGAACTTCGAGCCTCCGCTGGCGGGTTTTTGAGATGGCAGCATTATAGGCGATTCTGTAAAGCCAGGTGCTGAATTTCGATTCCCCGCGGAAACCATCTAATTTTTCAAAGACCTTTAAAAACACATCCTGGGCTATTTCTTCAGCATCTTCCGGGCGTTTTACGATTTTTACGATGATGGTAAAAACCATGTCCTTATGCTTCTCTACCAAAGAGGCAAAGGCAGCGGTTTCGCCCCTTTTAATTTTTTCAACGTGAACAGTATCGTCAAGAAAAGCCATGTTTTCAATTTTCTGAAATTATGACGGGGAATTGTTTCCCGGGTTACAGTAATCAATCATTTAATTCATGTTTTAACCTCCCCTTAACCATTTGCGCCCCAATCCTTATTAAAAAATACCTGGGTCGGCAGGCAGCAATAGCCAATGGACTTCTTTGCAAAGCTAAGAAGCAAAAGCGATAAAAGTCAAGTATTTATACTTTATTAAGCAGGCGTTTGATTTGGGGATTTTTTTCGTCAGAAAATATTTCACCATCCCTAAGTCTGATGATTCGGTGAGCATGTTGGGCAATCTCTTCTTCATGAGTTACTACAATCACGGTGTTACCCTGGTCGTGAATTTGCTCAAACAGCGCCATTATTTCGATAGATGTTTTAGAATCCAGGTTGCCAGTGGGTTCATCGGCTAGAATAATGGCCGGATCGTTTACCAATGCTCTGGCCACTGCTACTCTTTGACGTTGCCCGCCAGAGAGCTCGTTGGGCTTATGGCTCATCCGGTCGGCCAATTGAACATTTTCCAGGGTTTTAGTAGCCTTTTGAATTCGGTCGGCTTTGGAATATCCGGCATAAATGAGTGGCAGCATCACATTTTCGAGTGCGGTGGAGCGTGGAAGCAGGTTGAAAGTTTGAAAAACAAAACCAATTTGACGATTTCTGATATCGGCTAAGGCGTTGTCGTCGAGTTTGCTCACATCGCTTCCTGCCAGATAATAAGCGCCTCGGGTTGGAGTGTCCAAACAACCCAGAATATTCATCAGCGTTGATTTACCGGAGCCCGAAGGACCCATCAGAGCCACATATTCATTTCTTTTTATATCGAGGCTAATGGTTTTTATGGCCATAACCAATTGGGTTCCCACTTGATAGTGTTTAGCGATGTCTCTGATTTTTATAACGAAATCTTCCATGGATACGATTTTCTTTAAGCTTCAAAATTAAAAAATTTACAACGCGAATGGTTGTGTTTAACATATCTGAACAAATAACGTGCGCAACTATTGTTGTGACGAGAAAAAATTTAAAAGATTACACAAGCGTACAATCTTTTTGCTCCTGCAAACCGGGTTGGGGGTAGAAATGGGAAAGGATGTGATTAAAATACCGGGAAATAAAAAAAGCGGTATAAAACCGCTTTTGACACTATTTCTTTTCGTCAATTTCTTTTGGCTTTTCGGGGGGAGTGTTATTGGCATTACCATCGCCGTTCAATCCTTTTTTAAACTCGTTGATGCCACTACCAAGACCTTTCATGAGTTCAGGAATCTTTTTTCCGCCAAAGATCAATAATACTACCACGGCAATCAGAGCCAAAGACCAGACACTGGGCATTCCGTATAATAAAATATATGTTGTCATAGATTGATGTTTTAAGACGGGCAAATATACAAAAAAATGTTCCAAAGAAATTAATGGAAAAACTAAAGCTTTTTAATGGGTTCACGGTTGTGGTTTCGACCAAAACTCTATTTTTGCACCATGCAAAACAACGAAGAAAAATTTAAAAAAGTTATAGCACATGCCAAGGAATATGGCTTTGTGTTTCAGTCGAGCGAAATTTATGATGGATTATCGGCCGTATACGATTACGCTCAAAACGGAGCGGAGCTCAAGAAAAATGTTAAAGAGTACTGGTGGAAAGCCATGGTTCAGATGCACGAGAATATTGTAGGCATTGATTCCGCTATCTTTATGCATCCCACCATTTGGAAAGCATCGGGTCATGTGGATGCTTTCAATGATCCTTTGATTGACAATAAGGATTCTAAAAAACGTTATCGTGCCGATGTTTTGGTCGAAGACCATGTGGCCAAGATAGAAGCCAAAATAAACAAAGAAGTTGAAAAAGCTCAAAACCGTTTTGGCGATACTTTTGACAAAGAGCAGTTTTTGAGCACCAATGCCCGTGTTCTCGAGTATAAAGCCAAAATGGACGAAATAAGTCACCGGCTTTATAAAGGCATGTCCGATGGGAATCTGGAAGATATTAAGCAGCTTATCATCGATTTGGAGATTGCATGCCCCATTTCCGGAACAAAAAGCTGGACCGACGTGCGCCAGTTTAACCTCATGTTTTCTACTCAAATGGGCTCCACCGCCGAAGGTGCCAACGAAATTTACCTTCGTCCGGAAACAGCTCAGGGCATTTTTGTAAACTACCTCAATGTGCAGAAAACAGGCCGCATGAAAATTCCTTTTGGCATTGCGCAGATTGGAAAAGCTTTCAGAAACGAAATTGTGGCTCGACAGTTTATTTTCCGCATGAGGGAATTTGAACAAATGGAAATGCAGTTTTTTGTTCGTCCGGGCGAGGAGCTTCAGTGGTACGAATATTGGAAGGAAACCCGCATGAAATGGCATTTGTCGCTGGGCATGGGTCAGGAAAACTACCGTTTCCACAACCACGAAAAGCTGGCTCACTATGCCAATGCCGCTGCCGATATAGAATTCAATTTCCCCTTTGGTTTCAAAGAGTTGGAAGGGATTCACAGCCGCACCGACTTCGATTTGACGGCTCATGAAAAATTCAGCGGAAAAAAACTTCGTTATTTCGATCCCGAGCTCAACGAGAGTTATGTGCCCTATGTGGTGGAAACCAGTATTGGATTAGACCGTATGTTCCTGAGCATTTTAACCCACAGCTACAACGAAGAAAAGCTCGATGACGGCTCCGAAAGAGTGGTTTTAAGAATTCCAGCAGTGCTGGCACCCTATAAAGTTGCTATTCTTCCTCTGATGAAAAAAGATGGCCTGGCCGAAAAAGCCAGAGAAATCATGGATGTGTTGAAGGTAGATTTTATGTGTCAATACGAAGAAAAAGACGCCATTGGAAAACGCTACCGCCGTCAGGATGCCATTGGAACGCCCTATTGCATCACCGTTGACCATCAAACGCTGGAGGATAACACGGTAACCATCCGCGACCGCGATACTATGGAACAACAACGGGTAGCAGTGAACGAGCTCCACAGCATGATTTACAATAAGATCCGCAGCTAACAAACCTGCGACACACAAAAAAAATAGATGCCTAATGCAACTATCCTTTTTTATTATGTGTTTAAAAAATCAATCCCGCTTCTTAAATTCGGCTATCATTTCATCCCCATTCCTCTTGAAAATTTTAGTTGAGGGTGTGTGCCCTTTTTTATAATAGCTCTGTAGGCAAGTCATTCCGAGTAGAAAGACCCGGAAAAAGGGGCGCACATAGTATGATGACAAATCACAGAGCGTCGACCTGTCATCTCGATATCCGCGTTTTCGCGGATGAGAGATCTCCCAAGTGATAACCCCCATTTTTAGACCAACCTAATATACAGCATTTTACAAAAAGTTGTCATTGGTATGAAGCCGAACTTGTGAGGCGACTGAGGAATCTCCTATTGATTTAATGAGATTTCTCCTCCACCAGTTTGGCTGCGCAACCCGGCAGGCTCCGTTTCTTCGAAATGACCCCTAATCAAATTCATAAACGAAAAAAGGCCATTCTATAAAATAATTCACGGGGTTACTTCGAGTGACCTCGTGAATTATTACTTATTTTTCTAACTCAGCTATTAGGCGACTGAGGAATCTTTTTTACCTAGCATCAGCAGGAACCTTTGCCGCAGCCGCAGCCGTGGTCGTCACCGTGATTGTGATCGTGGTCGTGGTCTTCGTGGCCGGAGGTAGAACAGCAGGACTCGTCGGTGGGACCGCTTCCGCAGCCGCAGCCGTGGTGTTTGGGTGGGTTGAGCTCATCGTAGGTGGCAAGGCGAACCATTGTTACTTGTCCGGCGAAGTATAAATCCTGGCCGGCAAGCGGATGGTTGAAATCCATTTTAACTTGTTGGCCCGAAACTTCTTTCACCACGCCATTCATTCTGCGTCCGTGACTGTCCATCATGGGTATTTGGGTGCCTACGAACAATATTTGCTCGTTAACCACGCCATTGTGCGAGAATATGTCCTTGCTTAGTTCAATGATTAAATCATTATTAAAAGCTCCATAGGCTTCGTGGCTGGGGATAACAAATTCGAAACTATCGCCCGACTTTAATCCGGTGAGCTGATGCTCAAAATGGGGCAGAAGGCTTCCTTTGCCAAAAATAAACTCTACGGGTTTGCTGGCTTCAATAGATTCAATAACATCCCCCTGAGCATTATTCGATTTGAGGGTATAGGTTATGGCGGCGACTTTATCGTGGCTTATATTCATGGTTATATCTTTTTTGCAGCGAAAATACTAAGGCTTCCCCATCAAAAATTGCTTTTAACATTTATTTCGGAATAAATATTTCGGACAGGGCACTAAAAAAAGGGCTCAACCGAAGTCAAGCCCTTTTTGCAATTATTTTTATGGAATCAAATTATTCCACAATCATTTTTTTGGTAACGCTATCGGCACCTACGCGAACTGTGTAGAAATAAACACCGGCTTCCAATTGGCTGGCATTCAATTCAACATTCATGGTTCCGTTGATGGTTCCGGCATTTTGGGTATAAACTACCTGGCCCAACATATTGGCAACTTCCACAGAAACAGGAGCAACAGTTTTGCTGCTGATTTGGATGGTGGTTGTTCCGGTGAATGGGTTTGGTTGGTTTTGAGCTACAGAAATAGCGCCTTTTGTTTCCAGTTCAGCAATACCAACATGGCATAAATCAGGGAATTCTACACCTGTAATATAATTAATGGTTATTGGGTTATTGGCTGCATTTGTGTTTGTAGAAAATTCACCAGGTGTAACACCTTGTATGGTTGGGATGGTGTAACCATCACCATTTGCATAAGCTAAATCAGCGCTGCTGGTGAAATAGTAAAATGTTTCATAGAGAGTTCCTTCGGTGATACAAAAAGGATCCATTGAGTCTGCATTGTCGCATAGCCCTTTTGACCATCCAAAAAGATCTGGATTTTGATTTTTTTCAACATCAGGGTTTCTTGTGTCAGTCCATGTTACAAATACTTGCGATCCATCATTATTTCTTGAAGCTTGCATCCTGTGTTGCCATCCAGAGTTTCCAGCATAATTAATGCTAGCATCATCAGTATCCAATACATTCTCAGTTAAAAGAGAGTCAACATAAATTACATTTAGTAATTCACCGTTTGTATTGATTGTAAAATTAACAACATCACCTGGGTATACCCAACCCCAACCCAGAGAGTCAGGAGAATTAAAAATATCGGCAGAGTGAGCTTGAACATTCCCAAATAATTCCAGGTCGCCATTCATATTAACAACTCCACAAGATTCAACAAATCGAGGTATGCGGGCTCCAGTCCAGTTAGCAGGAGTAATTTCCTCGAGCATTACTTGTGCTTCGGTAGTTTGAAGATCCAGGTATACATAATCCCAGTTTTCGCCTCCATCAGTAGTGCTATAAAGAACAGGTTGGTATCCCGAGAAGTCATTATCAGAAATACCAATAACCCACATATAACCAGTCATTCCATCAGGTGACCATGCTATTTCAACACCACCATCACGTCCTTGATATCTACCTTCCCATTGTGCCAGTCCGCCTTCATCAAGGGTTAACTCCATATCCACATTTCCTTGAACGTCCCATTGAAACTCTGTTCCATTGAATGTTCCAACTTGTGGTGTAAGAGCTAATTCGGTAAAAGAACTCCAAGCACCTGTTGGAAGAATATTTAAACAACGTACCTCATTGTTTACTTGTGTTGTTCCTAAGAAATTAAAGTAACCACCCATTGGATAGTCTGTAATATTGGTTTCTTCGAATAAATAGTTCATCTGGTTTTCTCCACTGTAAGTACTAGAACCAAAGGCTTTATATTTCCAATCGCCTGTGGTTGGGTATATGGTGCCTTGATAAACACCTACAGCACTATTCACATCAGAGTTTCCGGCAGGGTTATATATAGTGCCGGATATGTAATAATTTACACCTAGGGAATTGTCGTTATTTAAAACTACTGGGCCTTCCCAGGAATTTCCTTCATCAAGCGAGTAAAACTGTACCACTGTTCCATTTGCGGTTATCCCGGGATATACACCTTCTTCAGCAACCAATATTACTGAAATCATGTTTAAATCTGGATTATAAGTCACCAATCTTGCTTCTTCTCTACGGAGAGCTCGTTGACCAGTTGCGGTACCTACAACAATCCGGTCGACTACTGCTTTTGTAACATTCGAATTCAACAAAGGTTTAGGGTGATTAATAATTATTTGAGCTTCCTTTCCATCTGCTAATCGAGGAAGACTCTCTTTTTGTTGTTTGGCTCTATCTTGTGCATTTAGGGAAAATGCAAGACCTAATGCAAAACCAAATAGTAAAATTTTTTTCATAGGGTATTTTTTTAAGGATTTGAAGCAAATATAGAAAAAAATGTTATGAATTTTCAAATTTAACATTTCTCAATATTTTGAAAGTGATATTGGGGTGGTTTCAAATCCATTGTGTTAGTTGTAATTATGTATTCATAAAAAAAGGGCTCAACCGAAGTCAAGCCCTTTTTGCAATTATTTTTATGGAATCAAATTATTCCACAATCATTTTTTTGGTAACGCTATCGGCACCTACGCGAACTGTGTAGAAATAAACACCGGCTTCCAATTGGCTGGCATTCAATTCAACATTCATGGTTCCGTTGATGGTTCCGGCATTTTGGGTATAAACTACCTGGCCCAACATATTGGCAACTTCCACAGAAACAGGAGCAACAGTTTTGCTGCTGATTTGGATGGTGGTTGTTCCGGTGAATGGGTTTGGTTGGTTTTGAGCTACGGTGAT
>DYSN01000059.1:18883-21890 GCA_020718205.1 Draconibacterium orientale | reverse complement strand
GGTGCTTGAGTATCATCCACATTAATAATATGGACAAAATCCACGCTGGTATTGGAGCTTAAATCAGTTGCTGTATAGGTTCTTGTAATAACAATTGGACAAGTTCCTGCAACAACGTCAGAGCTGCTGATTACGATATCGGCATCGGCAGTACAAGCATCAGTGATTGTTAAACCACCAGGAAGTGCTTCTAAAGCTGCTACTGTAGTTTCAGCAGGGGCATCAGCTGCTGCGCAGCCTTCAACATTTGAATCAGTTAAAGCACCAGCAATTGCGGGAGCAGTAACATCGTTCACAGTTACCTGAGCTGAACAAGTTGCAGTATTACCATTGCTATCAGTAACAGTTAAAGTAACATTAACAGGAGCCCCTAAATCAGAGCAATTATAAGAATCGGGAGCAACAGTCCTTGTTGAAATTGAACAATTGTCGCTTGATCCTAAACTAATTGCTAAAATATCAGCTGGGGTAAGGGTATAGTTTCCGGTAGCATCTAAATCAACAGAAATATTATTGCATACAGCAATTGGATCGATGTTATCACCAACACCAACTGTATGAATTTCAGCGGGATCAAGAACACAACCATCGGCATCTTTAACAAGAATTGTATAATCTCCGGCTGTTAATCCGCCAAAAATATTACTGCCTTGATATGGTTGACCATCGATAGAATATTCGAGAGCGCCAAAACCGCCACTGGCAATAATGGCTAATTCGCCATCGTTTCCACCAGCACAAGTAACATCAGTAACAATCACATCGTCAATTTGAATTTCAGGACGTTGAGTTACTTCGAAATCATTACCTGGATAGGCAACTTCACAACCATTCGCATCTTTTACATAGATTTCGTAGAAACCTGCGTAGAGACCGGTAAATTGATTAGAAGCTTGATAGTTGGCACCACCATCGATAGAGTATTCATAACCGGGTGTTCCACCAGCAACCATAATCAGGATTTCTCCGTTGTGGTCACCAAAACAAGGAACAACAGGCTGCTCACCAACAAAAATATAGGTTATACCAGTAGGCTCACTTAAAGTTACCTCATTGTTGCCAAGGCCATTGTCATAATCGCCTGTACAATTTTCGGTATCCATAACAGAAACATTGTATGTTCCGGCGGTTAAGCCAGTGAATGTGTAGGCATAATATTCTACGCCATCCCAAACGCCTGTTTCATAAGTAGCGCCATTGTCAATTGAAATTTCAGTTGGTCCGGAATTTCCGCCTTTAACTTTCACTTCAATTTCGCCATCGGCACCACCGTTACAGCTTGCATCGGTTGAATTCACAACGAAAGTAAATTCAAGAGGCTCCCCAATATTTATTAGTTTAATATCGGTACAACCATTTCCATCGGTTACAGTTACGGTGTAGATATCAGCAGGCAAGTCAACAAATTGATTACCAACTAAATTGCCAGCAACAGGAAGAATACTATAAAATTCTCCTCCTGCACCACCAGTAGAACTTAAATCGATAATACCATCAGCACCACCAAAACATGTAACATGTTGGTTTCTTGATGAAGTATTCACCAATTCTGTAGGCTCATCAATAGTGTATGTTGCACTTGCAAGAATACAGGTATTATTATCGGTTACAGTTAATTCGTAATCCCCAGCTTCAAGATTTGATAAATCCTCAGTTCCGGGGTCTACAAATCCGCCATTGGTACTTGTCCAGACATAAGTATAAGGAGCAGTTCCACCGCTTACTGTTACATCAATGGCACCATCGCCATCTCCAAAGCAGGTAATATCTGTTTCGGTAACCAGAGCTATATCAAGAGCTGTTGGCTCATTGATGGTAACAGTTTTGGTAATTTGACAATTATTAGCATCTTGTACAAGAACACGGTAAACTTCACCTGAAAGACCAGAGAAAGTATTGGAAACTTGCCAGGGCAAAGTCCATACAGCTTCACTTTGAAGTTTGATTCTGTATTCATAAGCTCCGGTACCACCCGAGGCAGTTACCACGATTTCTCCATTGGCATTTCCATTACAATCAACATCGGTTGTTGTAAAAGTAAAGTCAATGGATGTTGGTTCTGTGATGGTGTATGTTGCACTAACCACAGGGCCGCAACTATTGGCATCATCCACTGTTACAGTATAGTCACCGGGTAATAAATTGGTTAAATCCTCTGTTCCGGGATCAACAAATCCAGGAGCTGTACTTACCCAGGTAAAAGAGTAAGGAGCTGTTCCACCAGCAACGTCCATATCAATTTCGCCATCGTTGGCTCCATTACAAGAGATATTGGTTTGTGTATTGAGAGCAACAGCCAAAACATCTGGTTGGTCAAGAGGAGTATTTTGAACTTCAACACAATTCAAACCATCTCTTACATGAACCCTGTAATAGTCATTCGCAGGTAAACCTGTGAAAGTGTAATTAGCGAGGTTGTTTTGCCAACCAGTTACAAATACAACAGGATTAACCCCATCGTCTATAACCAATCTAAAGTCATATGGCCCGCCATCGCCACCAAGGGCAGATATTGCAATTTCTCCATCGGAAGCACCATTACAAGTAGGCATGGTAGTTGTGAATGAAGGAATTATAGCTGGTGATTCAGTTATTGTATAGGGTCCACCATTAAAGGTACAATTGTTGGCATCGGTAACTAAAACACTATAATCACCTGGTTCAAGACCAGATAAATCTTCGGTTGCAGGGTCAACAAATGATCCAACAGTACTGGTCCAGACAAAAGTATAAACACCGGTTCCACCACTAACTGTGATATCCAAAGCACCGGTATTGTCGCCATTACAATCTACATTGGTTGTTGTAGTTAAAACTACATTCAGGGCTGCTACTGGCTCCGTAATGGTCCAGTTATCAGTATCTGAGCAACCATTGGCATCGGTTACTATTACACTATAGACACCTGCGGTCAATCCGCTGATATCCTCGGTTACCTCTGCATTACTCCATAAATAGGTGTAAGGGCCTGTTCCGCCTGCTACATCAATATCAATGGCTCCTGTGG
>DYSN01000059.1:0-18783 GCA_020718205.1 Draconibacterium orientale | reverse complement strand
AAATAGGTGTAAGGGCCTGTTCCGCCTGCTACATCAATATCAATGGCTCCTGTGGCATCGCCAAAACAGGCTACATCGGTTTGAGTGTTTAGGCTAACTGAAAGTGCTGCTGCGGGTTCGGTGATATCCCAGTTCTGGATTACATCGCATAAATGAGCATCAGTTACTATTACTGAATAATTTCCAGGAGCTAAACCACTGATGTCCTCAGTTACTGCTCCATTACTCCAGAGATAAGTATATGGACCTGTGCCTCCGGCTACGGTGATGTCGATTTCGCCGTTGGCGTTACCATGACAATCTACATTGGTTACTGTAGCGGCTGAAATTTCCAACACTAAGGGCTGGGTTACGGTATAAGGACCACCGTTGAAAGTACAGTTATTGGCATCGGTTACTACTACATTATAATCACCTGCTGTGAGGCCACTAATGTCTTCAGTTATAGCACCATTATCCCATAATATGTCATAAGGACCTGTTCCACCTGAAATGGTGATATCAAGTTCCCCTGTGGCATTACCATTACAATCTACATTGGTTGTTGTAGTTAATACTACATTCAGGGCTGCGACTGGCTCGGTGATGGTCCAATCGTCAACATCCTGACATCCATTGTCATCGGTTACGGTGATTTCATAGTTTCCGGCTACCAATCCTGAAATGTCTTCAGTGGTTTCGCCATTATCCCATGAATATGTGTAAGGAGCGGTTCCACCTGTAACAGTGACTGTGAGTGCTCCTGTTGCATCACCATGACACAAAACATTGGTTTGTAAATCTAAAGCAACGGCCAATACCAATGGTTCGGTGATAGTAACAAGTGATGAAGCTGACAAACAACCATTTCCATCTCTGACTAAAACAGTGTAATCTCCGGCTGTCAATCCTGCAAATGAATTGCCAACCTGCCAGTTTCCACCATTGTCTTTCGAATATTCAAATACGCTGTTTCCACCAGCTGCGGTTACAGATATTTTACCAGTTGCATTACCATTACAATCCACGTGAGTAAGATTGGTTGTAAAAGTAACCAGATTAGGCTCGTTGAGAGTAATCACGTTACTGGTTTCGGTACAACCGTTGTCGTCTTCAACTTCAACAGTGTATGAACCATCGGCTAAACCGGTAAAATCACCAGTTGCCTGAGCAACTCCGGCATCGGGGCCAGCACTAATAGTATATTCTAAAGTACCTGTTCCACCCGCAAAGGTGATGTGGATTTCGCCATCGGTACTTCCAAAACATGTTGGGTGTACTGTTGGACCAAAGGCACCGAGAGATATTTGTGTGGGTTGGTTAACTACGGCATTTCCTCCATTGAGGGTACAATCATTTGCATCCTTTATTTTGATAGGATATGTGCCTGCAATCAATCCGGTGAATGAATTACCAATCTGGTAATTAGCACCTCCATCGATAGAATACTCCAATGGAGCAACACCACCGGAAACTACCAGTTCAATTTCACCAGTAGCATCGCCATAGCAGCCTGCCACATGGGTAATATTGGTTGCGTCCAATGAAATAGCAGAAGGCGAAGAAATGGTAACATCGTTTGAAGCCCAAACAGCATTACACCCGTTTGCATCCTTAGCAACTACAGTATAATCTGCAGCAACGAGATTGCTGAACAGATTTGAAGCCTGGTAAGCACCGCCTATTGAGTAGGTATAATCGGTAACACCACCAGCGGCAGTAATTTCAATAGAACCATTATTCCCACCGGAGCACGTGGCATCTATTGCCAATACTGCGGTTATTTCAAATAAAGTAGGTTCGGTTAAAGTAATGTTGCCAACATAATTGGTTAAACAATTATTGACATCTTCTACTTTTAACGTATAGATTCCAGGAGCAAGGCCTGAGAAATTTCCTGTTAAATTGAAAATATCGGCACCATTATTAATGGTATAGGTAATAGCACCTGTTCCACCTGAAGCAGTAACAGCTATTTCACCATTATTTGCACCATTACAATTGATGTTTGTGGGGATAACCAAATCAATGGTCAGAACAGCAGGATCAACAACGGTTATATCCTTGGTATTGGAACATGTATTGGCATCGGTAACCAAAACAGTATAAACACCACCAACAAGACCAGTAATATCCTGATTTAAAGATGTGAACCCGCCGGGGCCGGTCCATGAATAAGAATACCCGCCAACTCCGTTGGAAGGTGTCATGTCGATTTCGCCATCCGAAAGGCCATTACAACTTACATTGGTAACAACTTCGGCAATTTGAATTTGAGCTGGCTCATTAACAACAAGCGCACCTGTTGTGTAAGAACAACCTTCAGAGTTGGAAACATTAATGGTATATGAACCCGCATCCAATCCGGTAAATTCACCGGTGGCATTGGTTCCTTGCGACACAGCCCCGAGGAAGAGTTCATAACCATAATTGGTACCTCCGCTGTGAGCTGCATCTACTACCAAACGAGCTGTACCGTCAGTGCCACCAAAACAGGTGACGTCAATAGCAAACTCATTCTGCATGTAGATAGCATCGTCGTTATACAAAGCTGCAGGGTTGTTGACCCACGGCTCTGTATCGGCAGGATTGAGTGCATCGCGCACCACCACATTATAGTTCAAGGCATGGCCTAAACCTGTAAATGCTCCCTGATTAGGTGCTGTTTGAGCATGCCATGTGGCTCCATTATCAATGGAAAACTCATAGGTGCCGCCACCTCCAGCTGCAATGATAACAAAAGACCCATCGTTGTTGGAACAACCAGTTGGACTCGTTTGAAATACATTGGCAATGGAGACGTCGACAGCGCTGGCAATGCTAATGGAAAACATAAAGGCCAATAAAAAGACAATGCTTCTTATCAGCCGTTTTCCAACAGAGGAATTACCATCCGGGATTTTTAACCCGTTTGGTAAAATTCTGCGATTTTCACGTGTAAACATTTTCATAAAAACAGAATTAAATTAATAAAAAATTATGTGTTGACCAGGCCGAAACCCAATCGGTTAATAATTCAATAAGATGGTTTTTCTAATATTTGTTCGATATGCATAAATTCACGTTAGTGGGATATGACTTGTGCATCATGGTTTATAAAAAAGGTCACGATTTTTATCTTACAAGGAAAATTAATCCCAAAATAAAATTAATAATCGCCATTCTAAGCGTCAAAAGTAATCAATTGAATATAAAAAAAAAACTAAACAAATTATTATTAGGAGCAAATGTTCCAGTGGTGCTTCTGAATGACTAAGCGTATTAAAAAAACCAAGAATTGTAAAAAAAAACCCTATTTGGTTGACTTTTTTCATTCGTTCAATAAAACCCTACGCTTAATCATCTTTTTAATTTGTGCTGCGGACTTTAGGAATGATTTCATTAGAAAAATGAATTAAATCATTAAAAATCTTTCTATCAATACTTTTTATTGCTAACTTAGATATTTGATTAAATCCTATATCCAATGAGAATTTATAAATCACTTACAGTAGTAATGATTCTTGCATCCGTTTTATTAAATTCATGCAACCTGGAAACAACTTCAGATTCGAAGGAATTGCTTATCTATTGCGGAATCACCATGATTCAACCCATGACCGAGATAAAAACAAAATTCGAGGCCAGAGAAAAATGTCATTTGAATATTACCAAAGACGGCTCGGGAAATTTACTTCGGGCCATTGAACAAAGTAAGGTTGGTGACTTATTTATACCAGGAGGTAAATTCTACATCAACGAAGTTTTAATCAGAAATCTTGCTCAAGACACTGTTACCGTGGGCTATAACCGACTGGCCCTTATGGTTCAAAAAGGAAATCCACTAAAAATAACCCCCGAATTGTCGAACCTTTCGAATAAAGACTATTATGTAATGATTGGCAACCCCAACAGTGGTAGCGTAGGTATTGCAACCTTCAATATGTTAACCAAAGAAGGTATCTTTGAACAAGTCAGAGACAATGCTGTCAAGCTCACCACCGATAGTAAAGACCTCACTTTAGCCCTCATCAATAAAGAAGCTGACCTTGTGGTAAACTGGGTTGCAACCTACTCCCACGATCAAAATTCGAATTATATTGATATACTACAGGTTAGCAATTGTGAAAAAGCCAAAGACCCCATCATTATAGCCAGCCTCAAAAGCTCAAATCACCCGGATATTGTAAAAAAACTCATGGATTATTTAAAAACCGACGAAGCCCGGGCCATCTTCATCAAATATGGGTTCTAAAAACTTAAGGTCATACTTTTCATCATAATCACCCGAAATCGCTGTCAAAAAAAAACATTGATGTAACTCAACATACTCACATGCGGTCTCCACTGTTTAATAAAAGTCGTCACAATTAAAATATGTAATGATTCCAAATACCATTTCTTTGCCTTAACTATCTTCGTCAATATGGCCATCTAATATTCATTATTTATATTTTTGGAGATTCATAAATCCATCGATAATGATTACAATTTATCACAATCCCCGTTGCAGGAAATCGAGAGCAGGACTTGAATTTCTTTCCCAACATACTCAGGAATTTCAGGTGAAGGAATATCTGAAAAACGACCTGTTTACCATTGACAGTCTGACGAAAACACTCAAGATTCTGCAAAAGGAACCCATTGAAATGATTCGAAAACAAGAAGACTTTTATAAGAAGGAAATTAAAGGAAAGTCTTTTAATAGAGAACAACTCATCTCACTGATGGTTCAAAATCCACAAATCATTCAAAGACCCATTATTATAAATGAAACCAAAGGGATATTAGGCGACCCTGCCGAAAACATCTCTTCTATCGTATAAATAACAACAAAAAACCTAAACAATGCAATACAGAATCGAAAAAGACACCATGGGTGTTGTAGAAGTTCCCGCCGACAAATATTGGGGGGCTCAGACACAAAGGTCGAAAATGAATTTCAAAATTGGTCCCGAAGCCAGCATGCCATTAGAAATAATCAACGCTTTCGGATACCTTAAAAAGGCAGCAGCCATGGCCAATCATGCCCTTGGAGTGCTTTCGGAAGAAAAAACCAAAGCCATTACACAGGCCGCCGACGAAATTATAGCGGGGCAGCTCAACGATCAGTTTCCATTGGTTATATGGCAAACCGGATCAGGCACACAATCGAATATGAATGTGAACGAAGTGATAGCCAACCGTGCCCATGTGCTGCTGGGTAATAAACTGGGCGAAGGAACTAAATTGATTCACCCCAACGACGACGTGAACAAATCACAATCGTCGAACGATACCTTTCCAACCGCCATGCACATTGCTGCTTATAAAATGGTTGTGGAAACCACAATCCCCGGCATAAAAATGCTGAGAGATACTCTGGCCGCCAAAGCCGAAGAATTCAAATCGATTGTAAAAACCGGAAGGACCCACTTAATGGATGCAACTCCACTAACTTTGGGCGATGAGTTTGGCGGATATGTTTCGCAGTTGGATCACGGAATAAAAGCCATTGAAGCCACATTACCCCACCTGAGCGAGTTGGCTTTGGGAGGCACAGCGGTAGGAACCGGACTCAATACTCCAAAAGGGTACTCCGAAAAAGTGGCCGAAATCATTGCCAGTCTCACCGGACATCATTTTATAACAGCCCCCAATAAATTCGAAGCTCTTTCGGCTCACGATGCTTTGGTGGAAACTTCGGGTGCTTTAAAAACAGTGGCCGTGAGTCTGATGCATATTGGCAACAATATCCGCTTACTGGCTTCGGGTCCCCGTTGCTCCATTGGCGAAATCATGCTTCCCGAAAACGAACCCGGATCGAGCATCATGCCCGGCAAGGTAAACCCCACTCAAAACGAAGCACTCACCATGGTCTGTGCCCAGGTTATTGGAAACGATGCGGCCATAACTACCGGAGGAATGCAAGGCCATTTCCAGCTCAATGTTTTTAAACCTGTAATGATTGCCAACCTGCTTCAAGCTGCCCGCCTTATTGGCGATGCCTGCGTTTCTTTTAACGATAATGCAGCAATTGGAATCAAAGCTAACCATCAGGTAATTAAAACCAAAATGGAAAGTTCACTCATGCTGGTAACTGCCCTCAATACTCATATTGGCTATGAAAATGCAGCAGCTATCGCAAAAAAAGCGCATAAAGAAGGAACCACATTGCGCGAAGCAACTTTGGCTCTGGGACTTTTAAGCGATGAAGAATTCAGCCGAATCGTAGATCCAACCAAAATGCTGGGACACAGAGAATAACCCTTTAAAAACAAAGCACTCCACAAAAAATGGGGTGCTCTTTTTTTAAGCCTGCCTCCCAAATAACTGATTAAAAAACAAGGCTAATTTTTACACGCTAAGAGATTCACAGATTTGTGATTGCATTGAAAAACAAATATTTCATTTTAATACATTTGCTCCTATAAAAAATTTAGAAAATGGAAAATATTTTGGTTATTGGAGCCGCCGGACAAATTGGTTCTGAGTTGGTTATAGCACTAAGAAAGAAATATGGCAATAACAATGTGTTTGCCACCGATATCAAAGAAGCCCCTGCCGATGTGATGCAAAGCGGGCCATTTCAAATTTTAGATGTCATGGACAATAACCGTCTTATCCACTTCGTCATTCGTCATAAAATAACTCAGATATACCATTTGGCTGCTGTTCTATCGGGCAATGCAGAAAAAATTCCCGTTCAGGCATGGAACATCAATATGCAATCGCTTATGAACGTGCTGGATTTGGCTAAGGAAGTGCCCGAAGTGAAACGCATTTTCTGGCCCAGTTCCATTGCTGTTTTTGGACCATCAACACCACGATATTCCACCCCCCAATTCACTATCACCGAACCCAATACGGTTTATGGAATCAGTAAATTGGCCGGAGAAAGATGGATTGAATACTATCATAAACGCTACGGCATCGACATTCGTAGCATACGATATCCCGGTTTGATTTCCTACAAAACCGAAGCGGGCGGTGGAACCACCGATTACGCCGTGGAAATTTTCTACGAAGCCATCAGAAAAGGAAAATACGAATGCTTCCTCACCGAAGAAACCAGCTTACCGATGATGTTTATGGACGATGCCATTCAGGCCACCATCGACCTTATGGAAGCCGACAGCACCAAACTCTCTGTCCGCTCCAGCTATAATTTAGCAGGAATGAGCTTTAATCCCAGGGAGTTAACTGCAGAAATACAAAAACATATGCCCGATTTTAACGTGACCTACAAATCCGATTTTCGTCAGGCTATAGCGGATAGTTGGCCAGCAAGCATCGACGATAGTGTTGCCAAAGAAGACTGGGGTTTAACTTATAAATACGACATCAAGGCACTAACCGAAGTGATGCTTAAAGGCATCCGTGAAAAACTTGGTTAGCCTAATTGTTAACTAAAGTTTACTCTTTCTTGCGGTGTTTCCAGCGGCGGTGAGTCCAGAGATAGTTTTCGGGAAACTTTCTGATGAGGCTTTCTGTTTTCTCAATATATATTCGGGTGAGTTCGCCGGGAGCAAATTCTGTGGGATTATCTGCAATAAGTTCCAGATTCAAATGATAATAGCTTCGTTTGGTTTTTTGAATATTTAAAAACCAGTAGCTGTGATTCAGCTCCACAGCAAATCGCTCTGGCCCATTATAGAAAGGTACATTGACTCCAAAAAAAGATTCCCGGTATTTATAGGCTGATCCGGGCGATTGGTCGGCAATGAGTCCACTGATTACTATCATCTTGTCGTTTGCCGATTTTATTGTTTCAGCAAACTGCTTAGCCGGGACAACATTCAGTCCAAACCGCTCTCTGTTTTGTACCAGCAGCTTGTTTAAAGCATTGTTGGACAATGGGGTATAAGATACGAATGCCTTTATTCCATCAGGAAGCAAACTTCCATAAATAATCATCCACTCCCAGTTAAACGCGTGGGTGGCACTAAATATAGCTCCCTTTTGATGTTTAGAGAGATATTCCTTTACATCCGAAAAATTATCGATAATATACCGCTTTTTTAACTCGGCTTCCGACATGGTAAAGGCCTTGATACTCTCTATAATAAAGTCGAAAAAATTTTGATAAAACTTACGGGCAATGGCTTCTTTTTCCTTTTTCGATTTTTCCGGGAAAGCTATGTCAAGATTTCCCATAATTATTTTTTTGCGATAGCCAATAAAATAAAAGTTCACTAACCCGATAAAATCGGCAAAGCCATGCCAAAACCAAAAAGGCAAATAGGAAATGAGCTTAATAAATGAAAAGAGTAGTTTTTCCAAGGTTGTGATTTTTTCGTCAAAGATATAAGATTTATTTTTCCTGTATAAACTGTAATTTTTACATGAGTTTGGCTTTGTTATGACAAAAAGCTACCTGATTAAGCTATTTCTTGCTAATTTTGTTTTTAACATTAAAGAAATGTGCGGACGATATTCATTTGCTCAATTGAGCATAGAGGTAGAAAAGTGGTTTAAAATTCACGTGGATGGCAATACCTATATTGCCCGCTATAACGCGGCACCCGGTCAATTACAGGGCGTTATAACCAACTCAAACCCACAGACTTTAAGCTATCTCACCTGGGGGCTTATCCCTTTTTGGGCAAAAGACTCCACCATGGCTTCGAAACTAATCAATGCCCGCAGCGAAACCATATTAAGCAAGCCAGCTTACAATAAGTCGTTTCATTCGAAACGTTGTCTGATTCCGGCAGATGGTTTTTATGAGTGGAAAAAAATGGGGAAGCAGATTATTCCACACCATATCCGGCTCAAATCGCTGGAGATGTTTGCCATTGCAGGTATCTGGGACGAGTGGATCAGCGAATCAGGCAAAGCCATTCAAACCTTTAGCTTGATAACCACCTCGGCCAATCAAATTATGAAGCCCATTCATCAACGCATGCCGGTTATACTAACTCCGGAAACAGAAGGCGCCTGGCTTAGCAACGACTTGAAACCCCGGGAATTACTCGATTTTCTGAGACCTTACCCCGATGAGAACATGGAAGTATATGAAGTTTCGAATCTGGTAAATTCTGTTGTTAATGAGGGAGAAAGCCTCAAGATTCAAGCAAAACCGACTCATCAGCTTTCACTTTTTTAAATATTTATGGCAACCCCGAAATCTTTTGATGCTATTTGAGTTTCAACCGCTCTCCCGTACGCACTTCGTCTTCTGATTTTATGCCGTTGAGCTTTTTAATTTCGCTCATTCTTACTGCGTATTTTTGGCAAATTAGCCGGAGATCCTCGTTGTATTGCATAATATGATAGCTCACCCCGGCCTTCGAGTTTTTCTTTTCAAGATATATAAACTCGCCGGGCTTTAAATCCAGCGACTTGGGGGCATCGTTATAATTTCTTACCTGCCAGCTATAGATTCCGAATTCTTCGGCTATTTTCTCAAAACTGTCTCCCTTTAAGGCGAGTACATATTTAACCCCTTCATTTTCATAAATGATCCGCTGATTCTTGCTCACGCTCACGGGCTTAAAATCATCCTTAGGCATTTCGGGTTCATCTTCTGCAATTTCTGGTAAATCAGAATCCGGGGTCTTATCAACGGGCAATCCCAGCTCTTCCAGATTGTTGATTTTATCGTACTGAGCCAGATTTTCCTCTGTAATTACCTTTATTAATAAGGGTGCATATTGGGGATTGGTGGCATAGCCGGCTTTCTTGAGACCATGAGCCCAGCCTTCGTAATCGGTTCGGTCGATATCGAACAGAAAATCGTAGCGACTGCGGGACGTTAAAAACAAGCTGTGGTCGTTGAAGGACTCTTCGGCATTTTTGTATTTTCTGAAACATTCATTCTGCAAATCGTCGTCCATATGGAAGGTATCGCCGGTCCAACCCACATGGCATTTGATGCCAAAATGATTGTTAGCATCAACGGCCAGCGGACTATATCCAGCCCCCGATTCTAAAATTCCCTGAGCCAGAGTAATACTGGCAGGAATACCATATTCCAACATCTTTTTAACAGCAATTCCCTTGTATTTCTCAATGTATTCCCTGCGTGCCTGATTGTTGGTTTGAGCCTGAACCTGTAGAACAAGGCATATGATTATAAGGAGACTTATGTATTTTTTCATGGTGCGAAAACAAAAAATTCTATCGATAAAACACTTAGCAACAAAGAAAAACATTAAAATCCTTTTGCATGATTATTTTCTCGGGAAGTTTTAAAAATGAATTTGTTAAAAACAAAGTTGGTATCCGGGCTCAAAAACCATCCCATAAATCCCGAAACTTTGCCTGGCAAAGCATATTGATGGTATTTAGGGCTATAAGAAGTCAAATTAGTTTAACGGGCGTTTTCATCTTTCACATTATTTGTTACCTTCGCTGCCCGTTTTACGAAAAGAGATCAAGAAAATGAAAATTGCAATCCCCACCTCCGACCGATTGACTGTGTTTAAAAGAACAGGTCATGCCAAAGAATTTGCCATTTGCAACATTAAAGATGGTTTTTCTGAATTTATCGAATTTCGTCAGAACCCCTACAAACACGATTTTGAAGAAACCCCTGGTCACGATCACAACTACCTCGATATTCTTGAAGCTATAAAAGACTGCGATGCTTTATTGGTTTGGGCTGTCGGACCGCGCTTTCGTAACGATTTTCACGATGCCAATATTCCCCTTTACCGCACTCTCGAAGAAGATTTAAACGAAGCCATCATGCGCTTTAGCGGCGATTTGCTCAGTCACGAAAGGTTATAACCTTTTACTTTTTCATCAGGCTCATATTTCCATTTCGTTTGTATATTTGATGGTTGAAATAAAACAACCATTGCACTTCTTTATACATAAAAAATTCATCACCATGAAAAAAAATATACTGATTCTACTGGCATTTCTGATTTTAGCATGGCCCACTGTAATGGGTCAAAATCATCACTGTCAACACAGAGTTTCTTTCGAGAAATCGAGCCTGGGCGATAGTTTAGATGCCTTAACCTATCATGTTATTATCGATTCCATTAACTGGTCCACCGACAATCTTTATGCCCGGACCCAAATTTCGCTAAAATCGAAGGTTGATAATCTTTCGGTTGTTTCGCTGGAGCTCATGAACCTGCAAGTAGATGAAGTTCTTGTAAACGGAGAAAATAACACAAATTTTTCGCAAACCAATCTTCGCTTAAATATCCCCCTTTCATCTCCGTTGAATACGAACGAAACCGCAGAATTGTGGATTTCTTTTCATGGGGTTCCCTTTCACGAAAATTGGGGCGGGTTTTATATCGACAATCAATACGCCTATAATCTGGGGGTGGGTTTCGATGCCAATCCGCACAACCTGGGCAAATCGTGGTTCCCTTGTATCGACGATTTTCACGACCGGGCTGTTTATGATGTCACCGCCCGTGTGAATGAAGCACACACTGCCGTTGCCGGCGGATTGATTCAGGAGATCATTGAACATGGCGATGGAACCAAAAGCTACCACTGGCATCTGGAAAATTCTATTCCAACCTATTTAGCATCGGTGGCCATTGGAACCTATTCGCTTTACGAAGACACTTACGAGGGGATCGAAACCAATATCCCTATAAAAATTTATGCACGTCCAGCCAATGTGAACCAGGTGGAAGCCAGCTTTGTACATCTTAAAGAAATACTATCTCATTTCGAAATTCATTTTGGGGCTTATCCTTTTGAGCGGGTTGGATATGTGGGAACGGCCATCGGTGCTATGGAACACGCCACCAATGTGGCTTATCCTAATTTTGCTTTCGACGGATATCTCACCTACGAAGATCTCTATGCCCATGAGCTCTCGCATATGTGGTTTGGCGATAAGGTAACCTGCGCATCGGCTGAGGACATGTGGCTGAACGAAGGTTGGGCCACCTTTTGCCAAATTTTTTATGAAGAGGCTGTTTATGGCTCAGATGACTACAAAGAATCCATGATGGAAAATCTGAGGGAAGTACTCCGGATGACTCATTTTACCGATGGCGGATATTTGGCTCTCTACGGAATACCCCATAATTATACCTACGGAAGCACTGTTTACGACAAAGGAGCGACGGTAGTACAGAGTCTGAGAGGTTATTTGGGAGAAGACGTCTTTTTTCCTGCTATTAAAGAATATTTAGCCAACTACGCTTATAACTATGCTTCATCGGCGAATATGCGCGACTTTCTCACAGGATATACCGGCATAAACATGACTCCCTTTTTCGACACTTATGTATTCGAGCCGGGATTTTCACATTTTTCTGTGGATTCTATCCGATATATTTCGGGCAATGATTATGAAATTTATCTTCGTCAGAAAATGAAAGGCCGCGAGACCTTTGCGGCGGGCAATAAAGTCGATGTGACCTTGTTCGGCTCCCGGTGGCAAAGGCACGATGTGAGGGTAGCGTTTGATGGGGAAACGGGCTCCGGAGTTTTTGCTCTTCCCTTTGAGCCCATTGCAGCCATAGTAGATTACGATAGAAATTTTAGCGATGCTGTAACCGATTTGGGCCTTACCATTACAGAATCCGGAGAATATAATTTCGCCAACACCTATTTCGAACTCGAAGTAGAGAGCATGACCGATTCTGCTTTGGTTCATGTTTCGCACCATTGGGTAGCTCCCGATCCACTCAAAACACCACTCGAAGGACTTACCCTCTCCGATTACCGCTATTACTCCATCGACGGAATTATTCCCCCCGATTTTACAGCAACCGGGGTTTTTCGATATACCATGAGCGGGAAACTCGATCATACCTTGCTTGGCAATTCCACCGATAGTTTGGTGATTCTTTACAGACCCAATGCTCAATCGGATTGGCAGGGCATTCCCTACGAAATGGATGGATCGCCCTTTGTGGGTTATCTGCGGGTACCCAATATCCGTAAGGGAGAATACACGCCGGCCGTTTGGGATGGGCAGTATGTTCATGTTAAAAATCCGGTTGCGTTATCATCAGATGATTATATGCAGATTTATCCCAATCCGTCCTCAGGCCGTGTACACTTCGATTTGATGATGCCTGAAAACGGGCAAATTGAAATTTTCGATTCGCTGGGTAAAAAAGTTGATAGCCTCGGTATTCAGGCACATCAGCACACAGCCACCTGGGATGCCCGTCGATCGCCCAAAGGCACCTATATTGCCCGTTTGCTCAACGAAGATTCTGTTTTGCTGTCGAGTCAACGCATTGTCATTCAATAAGGCGATTTAACAAGCAAACTAAACTCTAAATTATCATGAACGCTTTTGAATATTATACTGCTCTGGATGCGCGACTTGAAAATTTGGCCAATGAGAATCTGGCTCTTCCCGCGAAGAAATACATGAAAAACCGCTCTGAGTTTTATGGAATAAAGTCGGTTGTTCGCCGACAGGTGATAGCCGATTTTAAAAAGGATTTTGGCAAACCTGCGCCCGATGAGATAGACGAGTTTGTTGAATATTGCTGGAACAGTCCTTACCGCGAACTTCAGTACACCTGCATGGAACTCATAGACCTGGAAAAAAATCCCCCTATAGAAAGGCTAAAGACTTATGAAAAAATGGTTTTGGTGAAAAGCTGGTGGGATTCGGTGGATTTTATATCACCCAATCTCATGGGGAAATACTTCAAACTATATCCGGAGTTCATTGCCGAAAAAACACTGGGCTATGTGAACTCAGGCGAGCTTTGGCTTCAACGGTCGGCATTGCTTTTCCAGCTGAAATATGGCGCCAAAACCGATTTGAACCTGCTTTTCGATTATTGCACCCAACTGGCTGGCCACAAAGATTTTTTCATCAGAAAAGCCATTGGATGGAGCCTGAGACAAGCCGGACGAAAATTTCCGGAGGCTGTGATTGAGTTTGTTGAAAACCACGAACTCTCCAATCTTTCGGCTAAGGAGGCTCTAAAACATCTGAAATAAAAAACCCGACCCCGCAATTATTGCTACAGAGTCGGTTTCGTAATTATTGAAGTCAGTTAGTCTTTCTTAATAAAAAGGTCTTCTTTTTTGGTTTCTTCTACCTTGTCGCCATTTTTTAAATCTTTGGAAACGGCAGAATAAGGTCCGCTGATGATAGCTTCACCTACTTCCAATCCAGAAATAATTTCGATATAACGATTGTCCTGAATGCCCGTTTTTACTTCCTTAATTTTTGCCACCCCGTTGTCGTAGACAAATACGAACTCCTTAACTTCCTTTTGCGGAGCTTCGGCTTTTTCTTTGTCTTTTTCCAGTTCCTGCTCCAGTTTACGTTTTTCGTAGGATGATTTCTTTTTCCCGGTGGTATCGTCGCGTGTAGTAACGGCGGCAATTTCAACCGCAGGAACGCCTTGTCTTATTTCGGTTTGAATATCGACCGATGCCGACATTCCTGGACGGAAAGGGCTGAATCCTTCGGGTTTTCCTTGAGCCATTTGAGCGTATGACGAGCTGAGCAAGAGTACCTTTACATCGAAATTGGTCACCTGGTCGGCTGAGGTTCCGGTGGTATTGGCCGAAGTGGCAATCTCTGTAACGAGACCTTTAAATTTGTCTTTTAAATAGGCATCCACCTCAATTATTGCAGTATCGCCAATAGAAACACGCACTATATCGTTCTCGTTAACTTCCACATGCACTTCCATATTATTGAGATTGGCAATGCGCATGAGCTCGGTACCGGCAGAAAACTGAGAAGCTCCCTGAACGCGCTCGCCTTTTTCTACGCTGAGCAACGAAACGGTTCCATCCTGTGGAGCAAAAACTGCAGTTCGTGTCAGGTTTTCGCGTGCTTCGCGAAGACTGGCTTCGCTGCTTTTTACCTGAAACTCGGCCGATTTAAGGGTTTCTTCGGCAGCATCCACCTGGCTTTTACTCACTTCGTAAGCTGCTTCAATCTTTTCGAAATCAGAATCACTAATCACTTTTTTCTCCCACAATTGCTGATTGCGTTCAAAGTCGAGGCGGGTTTTTAAAAACTCCGATTTGGCTTGTGCCAGACCTGCCTTTGCCTGAGCCACGCCGGCTTTTTGACTATTGAGAGCAGCTTCAGACCTGTCGTAGGCCGATTGATATTGCTCGGGATCAATTTTAGCCAGCAACTGACCGGCAATAACCTGATCACCTTCTTTTACGGTAAGTTCCACAATTTCGCCGCTAATAAAGGGGCTTACTTTAATGTCTTTCTCAGGTTGAATTTTGCCATTGGCAGTCACCGTTTCGATGATGGTTTTAAGCTCCACTTTTTCCACTGTCACTTTCACACTATGTTCTTTTCCAATGACTCCCTGCTTTTTCAGAACGACAAGTACTATTAAAGCAACGACCAAAACGCCAATGCCAATGTAAATAAGTTTTTTATTCGTCATATGAATGGTTTTACAAAATGATTGACTTCAATTTAGATGCTTAGAGGAATGCCCATATAAAAGTCAAGAATCTTAGTTTTGAATATATAATCGTATTTGGATCTCAATAGTTCCGACTGGGCCTGAGTGAGTTTAATTTTAGAGATGCTGTAATCAACCGATGTAACTATGCCCACATTGAATTTCTCTTCGGTATATTTGAAGGATTCCGACAAAGACTCTACCGAAGTTTTGCTGGCGTTATAAATTTTATAGGCTGCAATGGCATCGTGATATTTTTGTTCTATACTCTTTCTCAGCTCGTTCTTTTTCAACTGTAGCTCGAAACTTTTGTTCACTGTGTTTATCTCAGCTAATTTTACCTGAGAGCGGGCGGCATAGCCATTGAAGATGGGTATGTTGAGAGAAAGAGTCACATATTCGCCCCTGTTATTTTTCATTTGATCCATGAACGACATGATTGGGCTGGTATCGTCGAGCACTACTCTGTGCTGAGTGCTGTTGTAGTTGGTACCTATTCCTCCCGAAAGGCTAAGCGAAGGATACAAGGCACCTTTGGCTATTTTCACCGACTGCTCGGCGCTTTGTAGATTCATTTCCCCGCCTTTAATTTCGGGCATGATTTCCACCGCATTGGAGTAAATTTGTTCCGATGGAATAATTTTAACTTCCTGTTCCACAGATATTTCCGGGTGGTCGATATCGAGTTTGTTATCCGATGGTAAATCAAGGAGTTGTTTTAAATCGAGGTATGAAAGTGCCAGATTGTTTTCGGCACTGATGAGGTTGGATTCCTCGGTAGCTCCCTGGCTTTGAATTTCGAGCAAATCGCCACGGGGTAATGTGCCGGCCTCAACCAATTTTGAAGTACGGTCTATTTGCATACGGGTTACTTCCACCTGGTTTTGAGCCACTAATAGCATTTCGTGATTGAAAAGAATATTTAAATAGGCTGCAGTTAAAGAAAGGCTGATATTGTTGATGATTTCTTCGGAGTAATACTGACTGGCCATATAATCGACCTCATTTTTACGCAGGGTATTCCATTTTTGCAGGCCCTTGAACAAATCAACCCGGCCATTAAAGTTGTAGCTATTGTTCATGCTTTCGTTATTGGAATACACATTGGTAACAGGATCCACATTACGACCCCAATTATAGTTCACATTAGAACTCATATTGGCTGATGGAGCAAAATCGAGTTTGCTTTGGAGCAGGTTTATTTCGGCTGATTGGGTTTGAAGGAGGCTTTGTTTAATCTGGATATTGTTGGCAAGGGCATAGTTGATGCACTCTTCCAGAGTCCAGATTTTTTGAGCGGCCACAGTACCAATTCCCATAACTAAGAAGGCAAAGGAAACGGCGATGCTCTGGCTAAAATATTTTTTGAATATCATGATTTGAAGATTAAATTCCGTATAAAAGTATGTTACAAAATTGCTGTCTGTTATTTTTTAAACATTTTTCACATCTAAAAACATGCCAAAGCCCCAAAAGGCGGGAATGACTGTCTTTTTAACGCAACTACATGACGAAAAGTGTAACATCTGGTTACACTGTATGTTCAAAAATGTACAAAATATAAATTTTTGATGATAGATTATTGTGATTCGAATCCTTAAAAAGTTTCTGTTAAATAAATATCCGTAATCATGAGCAAGTCAATTTATGATATTATCAGCCAAAATGCTTTGTAGCAATTCGCTTAACATTAAGTTAATACAAAGGTAATACACTCTTAAACCCGCATATTGGATTGTGTTGCCCTGATGAAACTATCTTTGCATCATAAAATTTAACATTGAAATCATGAAAAGAAACCTATTTATAATCGTTCTTAGCGTATTATTTGCTACCTTTGCTACTGCATCAGGCGTTGAAAAACCAGTGGTTCCACCTGCTGCTACTTCCAGCATTAGCGGAGTAATTGCCGACATGGAAACCAACGAAACTTTGGCTGGTGTTCTGGTAAGTATAGAGGGAACAAATTTTGAAACATTAACCGACTTGGATGGCAATTTCAGTTTTGAAGGTATACAAGCAGGCGATTATAGTTTAAAACTCAGCTATATTTCATACACCGAAACAATGGTGGACGCAAAAATAGCTGCAAGCGGCGAAAAACAATCACTCAAGCTGACTCTGAGATCTGAGTAGTAACAACAGCTCAATGAAAAGATATATAATTCTTTTGGTACTTGGAGTTTTTACTCTGACTCTGAGTGCTCAGGAGTTACAACTACAAAATGGCAAGGCTTACAAAGATGGTAAGCTTTTTACCGGAGTAGATGTAACTTTTTTTAATGGATCCGACAAAAAAGATTCGGAAACTCATTATTCCAAAGGTCTTAAAAATGGCTCAGAAACTTTTTTCTACGAGAACGGCAGCATAAAGGCTGAACGGTTTTGGAAAAAAGGATTAAAAAATGGCATTTGGTCCAATTGGGATGAAAACGGTACAAAAACCGCTCAAGCCTCCTATGTGAAAAACATTAAACATGGCGACTGGTTTATATGGTCGATCAAAGGCGTAATGCTCTTCGAAATGCACTATAAAAAAGGCGATAAAGTAGGGAAATGGCTTCAGTGGGACGATGATGGAAAGCTTGTTATGGAAAAAGCTTTTTAACCCATAAAATGATAATGAAAACGGTTTAAAGTCGCAGAGATTTTAAACCGTTTTTTTTATTTCCTGATTCTTATATTTTTATTAAAATAGTTTAATCCTATTTTAAACAAAATCTTTATCATTATCTTTGACCCAATTAAGAAATCACTAAAAAAAATAAATATGTCAGTATTAGTAGGAAAAAAAGCTCCCCATTTCGAAGCAGCTGCTGTGGTTAATGGATGCGACTTTGTTGAAAAATTCTCCCTGAACCAGTATCTGGGAAAAAAACACGTTATTTTCTTCTTTTATCCCCTTGATTTTACTTTCGTTTGTCCCACCGAAATCATTGCTTTTCAGGATAAAATGGATGAATTTGAGAAAAGAAATGTAGCGGTTGTAGGTTGTTCTGTAGACTCTGACCACACTCATTGGGCCTGGTTAAACACCGAGAAAAATAACGGTGGAATTAAAGGAGTTAAATACCCGTTGGTTGCCGACCTTAGCAAAACCATTGCATCGAACTATGGCGTTTTGGCTGGTGAATATGACTACGACGACGAACACGATATGGAAACTTTCGCCGGTGCTCCTGTTGCTTACCGCGGATTGTTCCTCATCGACAAACAAGGCGTAGTTCGCCATCAGGTAGTAAATGACCTTCCTTTGGGTCGTAGTATCGACGAAGCCATCCGCATGGTCGATGCTCTCCAATTCTTCGAAGAGAATGGTGAAGTTTGCCCAGCCAATTGGAAACCCGGCGACGAAGCCATGAGCGCCACCCATGAAGGTGTTGCCGCTTATTTGGGAAAACATTAGAAAATTTTAGCTCTCCAACGAGGCAGTAATTTTTTTTACTGCCTTTTTTTTTGTGCGCTACGCATACCACCTATCTATAGGGTTAAAATCCCGAAC